>NZ_FOZO01000022.1:0-95084 GCF_900116055.1 Pseudomonas sp. NFACC42-2 | reverse complement strand
AGCGTTTGAGTGCTGTTCGATTATTGGGGATGGCTTGTGTGGTTTGCAGATCGGCACGATAGACGAGCACCTCAGCCTTGGCCACATCAACACCCACGACCGTTTGCGAAGTAAGGATTGTCATGACGAATCCTCGGAGCTAGGGTTTAAGAGCTTGTTGGGGTCTACCGGTGCGCTGACTTGTCTCTATCGTCGGTCTTGCCGATGAATTCCTTATTGGCGCTTTTGGGTAGAAGGGGTGGGACGAAGTCTCCCACGGTCTGTACTGGTTAGAGTCAGAATCGGGCTTTTAGTCCCACCCACCCCTTCAAGTCTAAACATACAAGGGGGCTTGCCCCCGATAGCGGCAGGTCAGTCACAGCATTGTTGACTGACACTCAGCTATCGGGGCAAGCCCCCTCCCACAGTTTTTTGCGGCGTGGGTAAGATCTAGCGCGGTTCGATGTGGGCAATCATCAGTTGCACGGTTTCATTGCCACGAAACTCGTTCACATCCAACTTGTAGGCCAACTCCACCCAACGCACGGTCGGGTTCGGCCAGACTTCACGGTCGACGCCGAAGGCAATGCCATCGAGCTTCACCGACCCGCATTCGCTCTTGAGCACCACTTTCAGGTGCCGCTCCCCTACCACCCGCTGCTCCACCAGCTGGAACACGCCATGGAACAACGGCTCGGGAAAGTGCTGGCCCCACGGCCCGGCGTGGCGCAGTGCGCGCGCCAGCTCCAGGTGAAACTCTTCCACCGCCAGGGTGCCGTCGGACAGCAGGCGCCCGGTGAGGTCTTCTTCGCGCAGCTGCCGACGCACTTCGGCGTCAAAGGCCTCGGCAAACAGTGGGAAATTTTCCTCGGGCAAGGTCAGCCCCGCCGCCATGGCGTGGCCGCCGTATTTGGCGATCAGGTTGGGATGCTGGCTCGCGACCACCGCCAGGGCATCGCGGATGTGAAAGCCCTGCACAGAGCGTCCAGAGCCCTTCAGCAGCCCGTCACCGGCATCGGCGAAGGCGATGGTCGGGCGGAAGTACCGCTCCTTCATGCGCGACGCAAGAATGCCGATCACGCCTTGGTGCCAATCCGGATCAAACAGGCACAAGCCGTAGGGCATTGAGTCCACCGGCAAGTCCTTGAGCTGAGCCAGGGCTTCGCGCTGCATGCCCTGCTCGATGGATTTGCGGTCCTGGTTCATGCCGTCCAGTTGTGCGGCCATTTCCCGTGCGGCGGCGAAATCAGTGGTGAGCAGGCATTCGATGCCCAGGCTCATATCGTCCAGGCGCCCGGCGGCGTTCAAGCGTGGCCCGAGGATAAAGCCGAGGTCGGTGGAGGTGATGCGCGCCGCATCCCGCTTGGCCACTTCGAGGATCGCCTTGATCCCCGGCCGTGCGCGACCGGCACGAATACGCTCCAGGCCCTGATGCACGAGGATGCGGTTATTGGCGTCCAGGGGCACCACGTCGGCGACGCTGCCCAGGGCGACCAGGTCGAGCAGCTCGCCAATGTTGGGTTGAGGCTTGTTTTCATACCAGCCCAAACTGCGCAAACGCGCGCGCAGGGCCATCAGTACATAGAAGATCACGCCCACGCCGGCCAGGGCCTTGCTCGGGAACTCACAGCCCGGCTGGTTCGGGTTGACGATGGCATCCGCCGCCGGCAGCTCATCACCAGGCAAGTGGTGATCGGTCACCAATACCTGCAACCCCGCCGCTTTCGCCGCCGCCACGCCTTCGACACTGGAGATGCCATTGTCCACGGTGATCAGCAACTGCGGCTCGCGCTGCAGGGCCACCGCGACGATTTCCGGGGTCAGGCCATAGCCGTATTCGAAGCGGTTGGGCACCAGGTAATCGACATGGGCCGCACCGAGCAAACGCAGGCCCAGGGTGCCTACGGTGCTGGCGGTGGCGCCATCGGCGTCGAAGTCACCGACGATGAGGATGCGCTGGCGCTGCTCCAATGCCGTCACCAGCAAGTCCACCGCCGCGTCGATGCCCTTGAGCTGCTGATAGGGAATCAACCGCGCCAGGCTCTTGTCCAGCTCGGCCTCGGACTGCACGCCACGAGCGGCGTAGAGACGGGTCAACAGCGGTGGCAATTCACCCAGGAAGGGCAAGACGGCGGGCAACGGGCGGGGATCGATACGCATGGGTGACGGGAGTTTCTCTTGAATACAACGGTTAAACGACAACTCTGAAGGCAACACAGATCAAATGTGGGAGGGGGCTTGCCCCCTCCCACATTTTCAACCGCGTTCGCCGACCAGCCATTGCAGTTGCACTTCGTGCTGGCCACGGTCGTCGGTGACGAAGATCGTGCCTTCACTGATCATCACGTCCCACTTGATCACGCGGGGCATGTCCTTGGCCAGAACCTCCAGAATCTCCTGGGGCACTGCTGCGATGTGGACATTCTTCAGGGTGTTCGCCACCGGCACCACTTTGCCCTCCCAAACACGCAAGCTGCCGTATGCCAGCAGGCTGGTGCGCTCAGTGCGACGCGAGCACCAGGTCAGGCGGTCGGCATCCGGCTGGCCAACTTCGATCCAATGCAAAACCCGATCATCCAGGCTTTTTTCCCACAGGGCTGGCTCGTCTACATCTGACAGGCCACGGCCGAACGCCAACTGTTCGTTGTAAAAAAGGGCGTAGGCCAGCAGACGCACGGTCATGCGTTCTTCAGTTTCCGAGGGGTGGCGAGCGATGGTCTGCTTGACGCTCTCGTACACCGAACGGTCGAGGTCGGTGAGGTTGAGTTCGAATTTGTAGGTCGTGGACGGCTGGGCCATGAACGGGCTTCTAGAGACAGGGAAAGGCGGCCAGTCTAACCGATGGCGAGGTCATTCAACGAATCCTGCGCTGCATCATCCTTATCTCTGGGTTGCTCGCCTATGTTAAAAGGCTTCACATCACCGTTCTGCGCAGACAAGGATCCCCATGTCGTTTAATGCCAAACCGCTTGCCGGCCTGAAAGTCATCGAACTCGGCACCCTGATCGCCGGGCCCTTCGCCTCACGCATTTGTGCTGAATTCGGCGCCGAGGTGGTCAAGGTCGAATCCCCGGACGGCGGCGACCCGTTGCGCAAATGGCGCAAGCTGTATGAAGGCACCTCGTTGTGGTGGTTTGTGCAGGCGCGCAACAAAAAGTCCCTGACGTTGAACCTCAAGCACCCGGACGGGCTGGCGATTCTCAAGCAACTGCTGGCAGACGCCGACATCCTGATCGAAAATTTCCGTCCCGGCGTACTGGAGAAGCTTGGCCTGAGCTGGGAAACCCTGCATGGGCTGAACCCGAAACTGGTGATGGTGCGCCTCTCGGGTTTTGGCCAGACCGGGCCGATGAAAGACCTGCCCGGGTTTGGTGCAGTGGGCGAGTCCATGGGCGGGCTGCGCTATATCACCGGTTTCGAAGATCGCCCGCCGGTGCGCACGGGAATCTCCATTGGCGACTCCATCGCCGCGCTGTGGGCGGTCATCGGTGCCTTGATGGCGCTGCGTCATCGCGAGGTTAATGGCGGTGTGGGCCAGGTGGTGGATGTGGCGCTGTATGAAGCCATCTTCGCCATGATGGAAAGCATGATCCCCGAGTTCGACGTATTCGGGTTTATTCGCGAACGCACCGGCAACATCATGCCCGGCATCACGCCGTCATCGATCCACACCAGCGCGGACGGCAAGCACGTACAGATCGGTGCCAACGGCGATGCCATCTTCAAACGTTTCATGAGCGCCATCGGCCGTGACGACCTGGCGAACGATCCGCAACTGGCCAGCAATGACGGGCGCGATAGCCGTCGCGATGAACTCTATGGCGTGATTGATCGCTGGGTGAACTCGCTGCCGCTGGAGCAGGTGGTGGAGCAACTCAACAAGGCCGAAGTGCCCGCCAGCCGGATCTACAGCGCCGAGGACATGCTGGGCGACCCGCAATTCCTTGCACGCGAGATGTTCCTCAAGGCCCGGCTTCCCGGCGGCAAGGACTTCAAGATGCCGGGCATCGTGCCCAAGCTGTCGGACACACCGGGCAGTTGCGAATGGGTGGGGCCGCAACTGGGTGAACACAACGGCGTGGTGCTGGGCGAGTTGGGATACGACGCCGCCGCCATTGTCCGCCTGCGTGAGCAAGGCGCCATCTGATGTCCCACGGTTGCAAACACTGGGTCATTGCGCTGTACCTGGCCGTAATGCTGGCCGGCGGCTGGCCCGTGCCGGCGAGTGCCGAGGGCACGTTGATCTGGTTGCTGCGCGACTTGCCGCCGCTGACCATCTTCGAAGGGCCAGGCAAGGGCCAGGGCGCCCTGGACCAGTTGCTGCCGATACTGATCGGACACTTGCCGGAGTATCGCCACCAGGTAATGCACGTCAATCGCGCGCGCGGCATGCAGATGCTGCGCGAGCCCACGCTCACCTGCGATCCATCCTTGCTGTGGACGGCCGAGCGGGCCAGGTACATCGTATTTTCCAGGCAGGCGTTTGTGGTCGCCAGTAATGGCATCACGATCCGACGCAACCAGCAGGACGCCTTGGCGGCGTTTATCGTAGACGGCCAGTTCGACCTGCAGGCCTTCTTCGACGCCCATGAGGCAAGGGTCGGCGCGATCGCGGAACGCAGCTACGGCGCCGTTATCGATGAACGGCTGAAACAGGCCGACACACACAAACTGACACTGCACTACGGCAACGATGCCCTTGGCAGCTTGCTGCAGATGCAGCGCCTGGGGCGGCTGGAGGCGGTGCTGGGTTATTGGCCGGAAATCCGCTACCACGCGATGCAACAGGGGATCGCTGCCGAAGACCTCAGCTTCTACCCCATCAAGGGCACAGCACCTTACCAACGCACGCATATCGGCTGCTCGGATACACCTGAGGGGCGCGAGGCCATGGAACGGATCAACCAGGTTCTGCCCAGCCTCCCGCTGGCACAAGTACAACAGTCCTATGCCGCCTGGCTGGACCCTGTCATGCGTGAACATTACCTGCGAGACAACCCGAGCTTTTTCCAGGACTCGCCAGCGCCGTGACAAATCCCAGGCAAAAAGAAACCCCGAAGAGTGGGGAGACACTTCGGGGTTAAACGTGGCCTACAAAGACCAGTACAACAAGGCACAAACACCGGAGCACAATGTTTGCTCTTGCTGTTACGAAATCTGACCGGCCATGACGTGGGAAGTTTCCATCTATAAACAATTCTTCATGCAACGGCAGCGCTGCGGGTCTGGGCGGCGTTGCGCAAGGCCGCGATGACCGAGGGCTCCAGACGTCCTTCAGCGATCTTGAGGTCGCGCAGCAGGCAATCCACCACATCCACCAATAGGCGCTTATCGAGCAATTGCGCCCGGTCGACTTCACGCTCGACCATGATCGCACCGGCGGGGTTCTTCACGGTTACCAGGCACTCGTCCTGCACACCTGCGGTGGTCAATGTCACCTGATAAGGGCTCAGTGCTTCTTCGAGCAATAGGCTGATACTTTCCATCTCGATCACCACTCAATAGTTCGCAAACATTCTTGTAAACGGGAGCTGCATCTATCCTAAGTGACTGGTTGTGACGTAGGAAAGTTCGCTTTTTCGTTTATGCGGGGTTGTCGGGGGATGACGTTTCCAGCATGCACTTGCAACATGACAGGCAAAAAACGGCGGCACATAAATGCTTACGCAATGGGCCGCTGTTTTGGGGCTTGCCGGGCGCTGAGGCAGGGCCTGCCAGAAACAAAAAACGCCGCTGACCCAAGGAAGGGAAAGCGGCGTTTTTGTCTTCGTGACTTGCCTTACAAAGGCTTGCCACGGTTGCCATGCTGGCTGACAAACGCCTGCATCGCCTTCAAGTCATTCGGCAGCACCGTGCAACGCTCTTCACGCTCGAACAGGTCGGTCAGATGCACCGGCAGTTCCAGCGCCTTGCCGACACCCGCCTTCTCCACCGCTTCCGGGAATTTCACTGGATGGGCGGTGCCGAGGATCACCATCGGGATATCCAGGCTGCGGCGGCATTCGCGGGCGGCCTTGACCCCAATGGCGGTGTGCGGGTCGAGCAGCTCGCCGGTCTGGGCGTAGACCTCGGCGATGGTTTCGCAGGTCTGCGCGTCGTCCACGGCCAGGGAGTCGAACAGCTTGCGGGTTTCGGTCCAGCGCTCTTCATCAACGCTGAAACCGCCGCCGCTCTTGAAGGTGTCCATCAAGCCGGCGATGGCTGCGCCGTTGCGACCGTGCATGTCGAACAGCAAGCGTTCGAAGTTCGACGACACCATGATGTCCATGGACGGCGACAAGGTGGCGTGCAGGGTTTCCTTGACGTATTGGTTGCCGCTCATGAAGCGGTGCAGGATGTCGTTACGGTTGGTGGCGACGATCAACTGGTTGATCGGCAGCCCCATGTTACGGGCCAGGTAGCCGGCGAAGATGTCGCCGAAATTGCCGGTCGGCACCGAGAAGGACACCGAGCGCGCCGGGCCACCCAACTGCAGCGAGGCGTGGAAGTAGTAGACGATCTGGGCCATGATCCGCGCCCAGTTGATCGAGTTCACCGCCACCAGGCGTGTGCCTTTGAGGAAGCCCTGGTCGGCGAAGCTGTTCTTGACCATTTCCTGGCAGTCGTCGAAGTTGCCTTCGATGGCGATGTTATGGATGTTCTCGCCGAAGATGGTGGTCATCTGGCGGCGCTGTACTTCCGAGACACGCTTGTGCGGGTGCAGGATGAAGATGTCGACGTTTTCGCAGTGCTTGCAGCCTTCGATGGCGGCCGAACCGGTATCACCGGAGGTGGCGCCGATGATCACCACGCGCTCGCCGCGCTTCTCCAGCACGTAGTCCAGCAGGCGACCCAGCAGTTGCAGGGCGAAGTCCTTGAACGCCAGGGTCGGGCCATGGAACAGCTCGAGCACCCATTCGTTGCCGTTGAGCTGGCGCAGAGGCGCGATGGCGCTGTGGGAAAACACGCCGTAGGTCTCTTCCAGAATCTTTTTGAAATCCGCATCGGGGATGCTGCCGGTGACGAACGGGCGCATCACCCGGAACGCCAGCTCGTGGTACGGCAGGCCGGCCCACGAAGCGATTTCTTCCTGGGTAAAGCGTGGCAGGTTTTCCGGCACGTACAGGCCGCCGTCAGTGGCAAGGCCTGCCAGCAAGACGTCTTCGAAATTCAAGGCCGGTGCCTGGCCGCGGGTGCTGATGTAACGCATGACTGGCTCCTCTAAAACATTCTCGAACAGAGGCCGCCGCACACACGGGGCCTCTGGAACAGATCGGTTAGTTCAGGTGTTCGACGCGAATCCGCACCACCGGGCCCACGACGCCTTGCAAGGCTTCCAGCGCGGTGATGGCATCGTTGATGTGCTGCTCGAGCACCCGGTGGGTCAGCAGGATCATCGGCACCTGGCCGTTCTGCTCCTCGACTTCCTTCTGCATGATCGACTCGATATTGATACCGCGCTCCGACAGGATGCTGGCCACCTGGGCCAACACGCCCGGGTGATCCTTGGCCTGGATGCGCAGGTAGTAGGCGCTTTCGCAGGCCTCGATCGGCAGGATCGGGTGGGCCGACAGCGAATCCGGCTGGAAAGCCAGGTGCGGCACGCGGTTTTCCGGGTCGCTGGTCATGGCGCGCACCACGTCCACCAGGTCGGCGATCACCGACGAAGCGGTCGGCTCCATGCCGGCACCGGCGCCGTAGAACAGCGTGGAACCAGCGGCATCACCGTTGACCATCACGGCGTTCATCACGCCATTGACGTTGGCGATCAGGCGATCGGCCGGGATCAGCGTCGGGTGCACACGCAACTCGATACCCGCCGGGGTGCTACGCGCGACACCGAGGTGCTTGATGCGGTAGCCCAGGGCTTCGGCGTAGTTCACGTCGGCAGTGGTCAGCCGGGTGATGCCTTCGGTGTAGGCCTTGTCGAACTGCAGCGGGATACCAAAGGCGATGGACGCCAGGATGGTCAGCTTGTGCGCCGCGTCGATGCCTTCCACGTCGAATGTCGGGTCGGCTTCGGCGTACCCCAGGGCCTGGGCTTCGGCCAGTACGTCTTCGAAGGTACGGCCCTTCTCGCGCATTTCGGTGAGGATGAAGTTACCGGTGCCGTTGATGATGCCGGCCACCCAGTTGATGCGGTTGGCGGACAGGCCTTCACGGATCGCCTTGATCACCGGGATACCACCGGCAACCGCGGCTTCGAATGCCACGATCACGCCTTTCTCGCGGGCCTTGGCGAAGATCTCGTTGCCGTGTACGGCGATCAGCGCCTTGTTGGCCGTGACCACGTGCTTGCCGTTTTCGATCGCCTTGAGCACCAGCTCGCGGGCCACGGTGTAACCGCCCACCAGCTCGATGACGATATCGATTTCAGGGTTGGTGGCCACGGCGAAGACATCGTTGGTAATCGCAATACCGGTCGTTTGGAACTGAGGCTTTGGCGAACGCGTGGCAATTTGCGCCACTTCAATCCCACGCCCTGCACGGCGGGAAATTTCTTCAGCATTACGCTGAAGTACGTTGAAGGTGCCGCCACCGACGGTCCCTAACCCACAGATGCCTACTTTGACCGGTTTCACTGAAGAACTCCCCATGAAACGGCCGACGCTAGGTCGGCCGTGAAAAACAGCCGCACAACTGCGGCTTTCAATTAATGGCCCGTCGACTTATCCACGGGCCATGATCGTCAAAGGTTCGACGATGCTGGTTTATTTGGCACCCAGCGCCAGTTTGGCAACTTGTGGGGCCGGCTGGTAGCCCGGAATCACCTGGCCGTCAGCCAAAACGATGGCCGGTGTACCGTTGACGCCGATGGACTGGCCCAGGGCAAATTGCTTCGACACCGGGTTGGCGCACTTAGCGGCCTTGATTTCCTTGCCATCGACCATCTTGTCCATGGCCGCTTTCTTGTCGGCCGAGCACCATACGGCCTGCAACTGCTCGTCGCCCGGCGAACCCAGGCCCTGGCGCGGGAACGCTACGTAGCGGACTTCCACCCCCAGCTTGTTCAGCGCAGGCACTTCGGCATGCAACTTGTGGCAGTACGGGCAGGTTGTGTCAGTGAACACGGTGATATGGGTCTTGGTCTCGCCGATGGCCGGGTAAACCACGGTTTCAGCCACCGGGATGCCGTTGATCAGCTTGGACACGCCCAGGCGCTCGGCTTTCTCGGTCAGGTTGACCGGCTTGCCGTCCTTGAGCTGGAACAGGTAGCCCTGGACGATGTACTGACCGTCTGCACTGGCGTACAGCACGCGGCTGCCCTTGAGCTTGACTTCATACAGGCCGGCCATCGGGCTGGCGCTGATGCTTTCGATCGGGGTATCGAGCTGCAGGTTGGCCAGGCTCTTGCGGATGGTCTGCTCGGCCGCGTCATCGGCGACGGCAAAGGTGGAAACCAACGCAATGGCTGCGGCGGCAATAATCTGGGTCAAGCGCATGGAAACTCCTGAAGGCAGATGCAGGGACGGGTGCAGGCGCGCCAATACGGAAACACGGGTGCGGGCGGTCCCCTTTGCTAACCGGCAAAGCCTACCACAGTTGGGCCGCAGGGCAGCCCGTGGCGGCATAAATTGGCGCTTTTCAGCCTCGCGGGTGGTGCTTGGCATGCATATCCTGCAAGCGCGCACGCGCCACATGGGTGTAGATCTGGGTGGTGGATAAGTCGCTGTGCCCGAGCAGCATTTGCACCACGCGCAAATCCGCACCGTGGTTGAGCAAATGGGTGGCGAATGCATGGCGCAAAGTGTGGGGCGACAGGCTCTTGCCGATCCCCGCGACCTTGGCCTGGTGTTTGATGCGATGCCAGAACGTCTGGCGGGTCATCTGTTCGCCGCGTTGGCTGGGAAACAGCACATCGCTGGGCCGCCCGCCAAGCAGCTCGCTGCGGGCATCGCGCATGTAGCGCTCGACCCACACAATCGCTTCCTCCCCCATCGGCACCAGCCGCTCCTTGCTGCCCTTGCCCATTACCCGCAGCACACCCTGGCGCAGATTGACTTGCTCCAGGGTCAGGCTGATCAGCTCCGTGACCCGCAGGCCACAGGCATACAACACTTCCAGCATGGCGCGGTCACGCTGGCCGATGGCTTCGCTGAGGTCGGGCGCAGCGAGCAAGGCCTCGACGTCGGCTTCCGACAGGGATTTGGGTAAAGGCCTACCCAGTTGCGGCATATCGATTTGCAGGGTCGGATCGAGGGCGATCAGTTTTTCCCTCAGCAAATAACGATAAAACCCACGTACACCGGAGAGAAATCGTGCGGTGGAACGGGGTTTGTAGTTCTGCTCCAGGCGCCAGGCCAGGTGATCGAGGATCAGCTCGCGGCCGGCATTGATCAGTTCCAGGTGTTTTTCCTGCAACCAGCCGTTGAACAGCGCCAGGTCGCTGCGGTAGGCCTGGCGGGTGTTATCTGACAGGCCTTTTTCCAGCCATAGGGCATCGAGGAAACGGTCGATCAAAGGGTGGTCGATGGCAGGCATAGGGACTCGAACAGAAAAGTGGCGGAATCAGGTAGATCCTATCCCGGACCTCAAATCGCGGGCACAAAAAAGCAGCCCGTAGGCTGCTTTTTTCTGCATCGGGAAGCTGGACTTAAGCCAGTTTTTCCTTGATGCGAGCTGCTTTACCGGACAGGTCACGCAGGTAGTACAGCTTGGCTTTACGTACGTCACCGCGACGCTTGACGGCCATGCTGTCGATTTGCGGGCTGTAGGTCTGGAAAGTACGCTCTACGCCAACACCGTTGGAGATTTTACGAACAGTGAAAGCACTGTTCACACCACGGTTACGCTTGGCGATTACCACGCCTTCGAACGCTTGCAGACGCGAACGGTCGCCTTCCTTCACTTTCACCTGAACGACAATGGTGTCGCCCGGGGCAAAGGTAGGGATCTCTTTGGTCATCTGCTCTGCTTCGAGTGCAAGGATGATTTTGTTAGTCATGCTGTGCTCCTAAGGTAAGTCAATGGACCTACCATCGATACGTTGTTAACTATCGTCCCGCGCGAGGATGTATTCCTCGAGCAGCTTCTTCTCTTCTCCAGAAAGCGAGCGGCTTTCCAGAAGATCGGCGCGTCGTTCATAGGTCCGACCAAGGGACTGCTGTAAACGCCAACGCCGGATGTGTGCGTGATTGCCACTTAGCAATACGTCGGGAACACGCTGATCCGCATACACCTCCGGTCGGGTGTAGTGCGGGCAATCCAGCAAACCGTCCGTGAAGGAATCTTCCTCCGCGGAGTCCGCATGCCCTAAAGCTCCAGGCAGCAGTCGTGTAACCGCATCTATCAGGACCATCGCCGGCAGCTCGCCGCCAGACAGGACATAGTCCCCAATCGACCACTCTTCATCGACATGAGCTTCAATAAACCGCTCGTCAATGCCTTCATAGCGACCGGCAATCAGGATCAGTGCTTCCTCATTCGCCAGTTCGCGGACCCCAGCCTGCTTCAGCTGACGGCCTTGAGGGGACAGGTAAATTACCTTCGCCTTCTCCCCGGCGACTGCCTTGGCCTGAACCAACGCATCTTCCAGGGGCTTGATCTTCATCACCATGCCCGGGCCACCGCCAAATGGGCGATCGTCCACAGTGTGATGTCGATCCGTCGTGTAGTCTCGCGGGTTCCAACAGGTGAGCTGCAACAGCCCCTGTTTCACCGCCCGACTGGTGATGCCGTACTCGCTGATGGCGGAGAACATCTCGGGAAACAAACTGATCACTTCAATGCGCAAATTAGCCACGCTTAGAAGTCCGCGTCCCATTCCACCTTCATCTCGCCCGCCGCCAGGTCGACAGCCAACACGCATTGCTCGGTATACGGCAACAGGCGTTCGCGATCATCCAGGCTGCCAGCGCAAGGCTTGACCACCATTACATCATTGGCGCCGGTTTCCAGAAGATGATCGATTTTCCCGAACAATTGCCCGAGTTGATCAATAACCTTCAGACCTTCCAGCTGGTACCAGTAGTACTCGCCGTCGGTCAATTCAGGGAACAGGTTGCGCGGCACGCAGATCTCATAACCGGCCAGAAGACGAGCTTCTTCACGATCATCAAGACCCTTGAGCTTCGCGACCAGGAACTTATCGCTCCCGCGTCCACTGACCAGCTCGACCTGTTTCACACTACCTTCGCGCTTGAGCGTCCAGGTCTTGTACTGCAACAGGTTTTCAGTCGGATCAGTAAAGGAATACACCTTCACTTCGCCGCGAACGCCATGAACAGAATAAATCTTGCCGATAACGATCAAATCATCAGCAACAGTTGGCGTCGCGTTCATATTGCTCAGGCTGCGGCCTTAGCCGAGTCCTTCAACAACTTGGCAACACGCTCAGACGGTTGTGCACCAACGCTCAGCCAGTAGGCTACGCGCTCTTGGTTCACGGACAGGCGGACTTCTTGACCACGAGCGATCGGGTTGAAGAAACCTACTTGTTCCTTGTGAGAGCCGTCACGTGGGTTGCGGCTGTCAGTTACGGTCAAGTGGTAAAACGGGCGCTTTTTGGAGCCGCCAAGGGCAAGACGGATTGTTAGCATGTGAACATCGTTCCTGTAGTCGGTGCTGCAAATCTAAATGCACAGCGGGCATAGGTGCCCGAAAGGCCGCATATTCTAAGGAATATCCGGACTTTTGCAAATGTCTTTTTCTGGCGCCTATCAGCGTGCCATTCAGATCTGCTAGAGAGCCGTCGGTTAAAACGGCAGGTCAGCCCCCGCCAACGGCGGGTTTGCTGGAGATCCCACATCCCTGTGGGTCGGAGCAGGAGTGAACTCCCGCTCGAATACTTTACATTTTCGGCATGCCGCCGCCGGGCAACATACCGCCCATGCCGCGCATCATCTTGGCCATTCCGCCCTTGGCGGAGAATTTCTTCATCATCTTCTGCATCTGCTTGTGCTGCTTGATCAAGCGCCCGATGTCCTGCACCTGGGTGCCGGAACCCATGGCGATCCGACGCTTGCGCGAACCGCTGATCAGCTCAGGGTCGCGGCGCTCGGCCGGGGTCATGGAGTTGATGATGGCTTCCATCTGCTTGAATTGCTTCTCTGCCGCGCCCTGGGCATTGCCCATTTGCGCCAGGTTCACGCCGCCGATGTTCGGCAGCTTGTCCATCAGGCCGCCGAGGCCGCCCATGTTCTTCATTTGTTGCAGCTGGTCGCGGAAGTCTTCGAGGTCGAAGCCCTTGCCCTTCTTCAACTTTTTAGCAAGCTTATCGGCTTTGTCCTTGTCGAGCGTCGCTTCGGCCTGTTCGATCAGGCTGAGCACGTCACCCATGCCGAGGATACGCGAGGCGATACGCTCAGGGTGGAACGGCTCGAGCGCTTCGCTCTTCTCGCCCATACCGATGAACTTGATCGGCTTGCCGGTGATTGCACGTACCGACAGTGCGGCACCGCCTCGGGCGTCGCCGTCGACCTTGGTGAGGATCACGCCGGTCAGCGGCAGCGCATCACCAAAGGCCTTGGCGGTATTGGCCGCATCCTGGCCGGTCATGGCGTCGACCACGAACAGCGTCTCGACCGGGTTGATCGCGGCATGCAGCGCCTTGATCTCGCCCATCATCTCTTCATCGATGTGCAGGCGACCGGCGGTATCGACGATGACCACGTCGATGAACTTGAGCCTTGCTTCTTTAATAGCAGCGTTGGCGATGTCGACCGGCTTCTGGCTCAGGTCGGACGGGAAGAAGGTCACGCCCACTTCGCCCGCGAGCATTTCCAGCTGCTTGATGGCCGCCGGACGGTACACGTCGGCCGATACCACCATCACGGACTTCTTCTTGCGCTCTTTAAGGAAGCGCGCCAGCTTGCCGGCGGTGGTGGTCTTGCCCGCACCTTGCAGACCGGCCATCAGCACGACGGCCGGTGGCACGGCACTGAGGTTCAAATCTTCGTTGGCCGCGCCCATCAGGCTTTCGAGCTCGGCCTGGACGATCTTCACAAAGGCCTGGCCCGGGGTCAGGCTGCGGGACACTTCAGTGCCGACCGCGCGCTCCTTGACCGAGTTGACGAAGTCCTTGACCACAGGCAAGGCGACGTCGGCTTCCAGCAACGCCATGCGCACTTCACGCAGGGTGTCTTTAATATTGTCCTCGGTCAGCTTGGCCTTGCCGGTTACATGGCGCAGCGTCTGCGAGAGACGGTCAGTCAGGTTTTCAAACATGCGCGATCCTTTCAGGCCCTATTCATCGAAATGCATTGGTAGACCGAGGTAATGGCGGCCCAGGCTGTGGTAAATCGCTATTAAACACAGCGCTCGGCGAGCCTGCGGCGTGGGCAGGTCGCGGATTATAGCGAAGACTGCGCCCATGCACACCCGCTGTCTGGCCCTGGAGTCTTTCGTGGAACGCAGGTGTATGCCAAACTCAGCACCTTTCGGGCTTGCCTATCAGGATTTATGCTCCCCTTGTCACCCAGTTTGCTACCCAGCCTCGCCGCCGCCATCTTGTATGCCGCTGCGACCCTCTATCAGGGCTCTCGTCTGGCCCAAGGCGCCAAGGCGGACAAACGCCTGCTGGTCGGCCTGGGCGTCCTCGCCCTGCTGGCCCATGCCGCGAGCCTGTTCACCCACCTGATGACGCCGGTTGGCCTGGGCCTGGACTTCTTCAGCGCCGCCAGCCTGATCGCCGCGGCGGTGATTGCGCTGACGCTGATGGCCTGTTATCGGATTCCTGTCGAGAACCTGCTGGTCCTGCTCTTCCCATTGGGCGTGCTGACGGTGCTGCTCGCGCAGTTCGCCCCCACCGGTACGGTGCAGGTGATCGATGAGGAGCCAGGCATCCTCGCCCATATCCTGCTGTCGATCCTGGCCTACGGCATGTTCACCATCGCGGTGTTCCAGGCCTTGCTCCTGCTGTTGCAGGACCACCAGCTCAAGCACAAGCACCCTTCCGGGCTGATCAAGAACTTCCCGCCGCTGCAAACCATGGAAAGCCTGCTGTTCGGTTTCCTGTGGGCCGGCTGGACGCTGCTGTCGCTGTCGCTGATTTCCGGTTGGCTGTTCGTCGAAAACCTGTTTGCCCAGCACCTGGTGCACAAGACCCTGCTGGCGTGCCTGGCCTGGGTGGTGTTCAGCGTATTGCTGTGGGGCCGCAACCGCCTTGGCTGGCGCGGGCACAAGGCGATTCGCTGGACCCTGGCCGGTTTCTGCCTGCTGATGCTGGCCTATTTCGGCAGCAAGCTGGTTCGCGAATACATCCTGCATATCTGACGGGCAGCCAAAATGGACAACTTGCCCCTGGGGCCGATGCTCGCGGTAATCGCCCTGCTGGTGTTATGGGCGGCGCTGTTTACCGCCATCGAAGCCGCACAACAACACCTGCTGGCCCTGCGCCCCGGTACACGCCAGGGCGACAAGGCTGCCGCCCGCCTGAGCTTCCCGCGCCACAGCCTGATCCTGTGCAACAGCCTGTGCCGTGCGGCCGTGGTCATCCTCTGCACCCTGCTGGCGATTTATGCCTGGGCACAAAACGGCCCGTGGCTCGGCTGGCTGATCTCCTGCGCCGTCCTGCTGATCCTGGCCGACTACCTGCCCCGCGCCCTGGCAACCCGTCATCCGCACGCGGTGCTGGGCTTTGGCAACACATTGCTGGGCGTGCCGTTGAAAATCCTCTACCCCGCCGCCTGGCTGCTCAATGGCATCAGCCTGTTGCTGCTGCGCCCATTTGCCCGAAAGGCCGGCGTGGTGAAAAACAGCGACGAGCCACAGCCCGACCACGGCGATGAACCGGAGCCCGAGGCCGACGACCGCCGCACCCCAGGCATGCCGGGCATCCACGCCCTGGACAACATCACCGTCAATGACATCCTGGTGCCCCGCAGCGAAGTGGACGGTATCAACCTGGATGACTCGATCGAAGAAATCATCGAGCAACTGCGCACCTCCCCGCGCACTCGCCTGCCGGTGTTCCACAGTGACATCAACCAGGTCGAAGCCGTACTGAACACCCGGCTGATCCAGCACCTGCTGCCGGACGCCAGCCTGACCAAGGAAGCCTTGCTCGAGGCTTCCTACGAGCCCTACTTCGTCCCGGAAAGCACACCCCTGCAACTGCAATTGCTGAACTTCCACAAGCAGCAGCGGCGCCTGGGCATGGTGGTGGATGAATACGGCGAAGTCCTGGGTATCGTCACCCTGGAAGATATTCTCGAAGAAATCGTCGGCGAATTCGAAAACGAGCAAAGTGCGGACAACCCGCATATCGAAGCGCAGCCCGATGGCCGCTATATCATCGACGGCGCCGCGTCGATTCGCGAATTGAACAAGAGCCTGGGCTGGCACCTGCCCAGCGACGGCCCCAAGACCCTCAACGGCCTGGTCACCGAGGCCCTGGAAACCATTCCGGATTGCGCGGTGTGCCTGAAGATCGGCCGCTACCGCCTGGAAATCCTCGAGACCGAGGACAACCGCGTCAGCAAGGTGCTGATCTGGCATACCAGCCACATGCCTGTGGCCGCATAGCTTCCTGATAATCCCGTGTGGGAAGGGGCAAGCCTCCTCCCACATTTTGATTTGCAGCACGTCAGTCACTTGTTGTAACTCCAAACCCCTTCCTATAATCCCTGCGGCTTACCCAAGCCCCCGCCCGACCGCGTGCTACCCGCACTCAGCGTGTCCAGGCACCGCTTTACCATGTCCGACCGGTGTTCGCTCCCATCCCGAGCCGCCCCGCGCACAACCCTGATCCAAGGGTGTTCGACCCAATAATAATCCGCGTCCAAACGCGCAATGACCGTCAGGGATACCGCCATGAGCACCACCTATAACGAGGCCGCGACCGCCGCCCCGACCAACTCGACCGCACGTGTCGCCACCGCGAGCATCGTCGGCACCGCCATCGAGTTCTACGACTTCTATATCTATGCCACGGCTGCCGCGCTGGTGATCGGGCCGGTGTTCTTTCCGCAGACTTCCGGTACCGCGCAGATGCTGGCGTCGTTCCTGACCTTCGGTATCGCCTTTATCGCCCGCCCGCTGGGCTCGGCGCTGTTCGGCCACTTCGGCGACCGCATCGGCCGCAAGTCGACCCTGGTGGCCTCGCTGCTGCTGATGGGCGTGTGCACCACGCTGATCGGCTTGCTGCCCGGCTATGACAGCATCGGTGCCTGGGCTCCCATCCTGTTGTGCGTGCTGCGCTTCGGCCAGGGGCTGGGGCTTGGCGGGGAATGGGGCGGTGCAGCGTTGCTGGCCACCGAGAACGCGCCGAAAGGCAAGCGCGCCTGGTTCGGCATGTTCCCGCAACTGGGCCCATCGATCGGATTCCTGGCAGCCAACGGTTTGTTCCTGATCCTGGCGATGAGCCTGAACGACGAGCAGTTCCGCAGTTGGGGCTGGCGCATCCCGTTCATCCTCAGCGCAGCCTTGGTGATGGTCGGCCTGTATGCGCGCCTGAAGCTGCATGAAACCCCGGTGTTCGCCAATGCCGTGGCGAAGGAAGCCCCGGTGAAAGTGCCGCTGGTGGAGCTGTTCAGCCAGCATTGGTTGCCGGTCCTGCTGGGCGCCGCGTCGATGGTGGTGTGCTACGCGCTGTTCTACATCACCACGGCCTTTTCCCTGAGCTACGGCGTGTCGACCCTGGGCTACAGCCGCGAGACGTTCCTGGGGTTGCTGTGCTTTGCAGTGCTGTTCATGGGCCTGGCCACACCGTTGGCGGCCTTGGCCAGTGATCGCTACGGGCGTAAGCCGGTGCTGATCGTCGGCGCGATCCTGGCGATTCTGTCGGGCTTCACCATGGAGCCATTGCTGACCCACGGCTCTACCTGGGCCGTGGCACTGTTTTTGGCCCTGGAGCTGTTCCTGATGGGGGTGACCTTCGCGCCGATGGGTGCGCTGTTGCCGGAACTGTTCCCGACCCGCGTGCGTTATACCGGGGCTTCGGCGGCGTATAACCTGGGTGGGATCGTGGGTGCTTCGGCCGCACCGTTCTTCGCGACCAAGCTGGTGGCGATGGGTGGGCTGAGTTATGTCGGTGGGTATGTGTCGGCGGCGGCGTTGCTCAGCTTGATTGCGGTGCTGTGCCTGAAAGAGACGCGGGATAACGATTTGAACAGGGTTGCCTGATAAACAGCGATCGGGGGCAAGCCCCCTCCCACATTCGAGTGTGGGAAGGGGCTTGCCCCCGATGCTTTTAGAGCTCTACCACAACCGCTTGGGCAGCACGGGTTGCCTTGGCACGAGCCGCTTCAATCGACTCATCCCGCGCCAACGCCACGCCCATGCGGCGCTGGCCATTCACTTCCGGCTTGCCAAACAGACGCAACGCCGTGTCCGGCTCGCTCAAGGCGGCGCCGAGGTTGGCGAATGCGGTCTGGGTCGACTGCCCTTCCACCAGAATCACCGCAGAAGCCGAAGGCCCGAACTGACGGATCAACGGGATCGGCAGGCCGAGGATGGCGCGCGCATGCAGGGCAAACTGTGACAGGTCCTGGGAAATCAGGGTCACCAGGCCGGTGTCATGGGGGCGCGGCGATACTTCGCTGAACCACACCTGATCGCCTTTGATGAACAGCTCCACGCCAAACAGGCCACGACCGCCCAACGCCTCGGTCACCGCCTTGGCCACGCGCTCGGACTCGGCCAGGGCAATCGGGCTCATGGCTTGCGGCTGCCAGGATTCCTGGTAGTCGCCCTTCTCCTGACGGTGGCCGACCGGCGCGCAGAAGGTGGTGCCGCCGATGTGACGCACGGTCAGCAGGGTGATTTCGTAGTCGAAGTCGATAAAGCCTTCGATGATCACCCGGCCTTTACCGGCACGCCCGCCTTCCTGGGCGTAGTCCCAGGCTTTCTGCACATCGTCGACGCTGCGCAGCAAGCTCTGGCCCTTGCCCGACGAGCTCATCACCGGCTTGACCACGCAGGGGAAGCCCAGGTCCTGGACGGCCTTGCTGTAGTCTTCGAAGGTGTCGGCGAAGTGGTACGGCGAGGTCGGCAGGTCCAGCTCTTCGGCGGCCAGGCGACGGATGCCCTCACGGTTCATGGTCAGCGACGTGGCGCGGGCGGTCGGGATCACGGTGAAGCCTTCGGCCTCCAGCTCCACCAGGGTAGCGGTGGCGATGGCTTCGATTTCCGGCACGATGAAGTGCGGTTTTTCCGCTTCGATCACCGCACGCAGGGCGGCGCCGTCGAGCATGTTGATCACATGGCTGCGATGGGCAACCTGCATGGCCGGCGCGTTGGCGTAGCGATCCACGGCAATCACTTCAACGCCCAGGCGTTGCAGTTCAATCACCACTTCCTTGCCCAGCTCACCGCAGCCACACAGCAAAACGCGGGTCGCGGTTGGCGACAATGGAGTTCCGATTCGGGTCATCTCAGGTCCTCAGGGGAGCGGATCATGGGGAGAAAGGCCGGCATTTTACATGAACTGTAAAAATTGGCTTCAGTTGGCGACGGCGCGCTTGCGCATGCGCCAGGCCATGATCAGCCACACCGCCGTGACCCCGGCGAACTTCGACGCCAAGGCGGTGCCCACCACGGCAGGGGTGAGCGCACCGATCAGGCCGAAGAAGATAAAGGTGTCGAGGGGAATGCTGAGCGCCGAACTTATCCACAGGCGGTCGTGGAGCGGGCGCTTGGTGATGCTGAACACCAGCCAGTCGATGCATTCCGACACCGCGAATGCCGTGGCGCTGGCCAGGGCGATGGAGGGGTCGGAGGTGATATACGACAACACCAGCGCCGCCAGCATGGCGATGATCGCCCCGTGGCCGAAGCGGGTTTGCACCATGTCGCGCAGGATAAACACCAGGCCACCCCAGGCCGACCAGATGACGTCCAGGTGCGGGGCAGTGGAGAAGGCGAAGTTGATCAGCACGACGCTGCTGATGTAGGCGATCAGGAAGAGCATGGGGCGAAGGACCTGTGAACAAGGGGCACAGGGTACTTCACATTTGGAAATATGTCGTCTGGGAGGGCCTCATCGGGGGCAAGCCCCCTCCCACACTTAACCGCGTTTAATCTGTAGGAATGCGGTCAAAATGTGGGAGGGGGCTTGCCCCCGATGGCGATCCATCAGGCGCCGGATTTACCAGAAGCCATAAACACCAACCCACCCGCCACCGCCCGCTCATGACACAAGCCCAACACCACCCGGCGCTCAGCGTTGTCCATGCGGCTCCAACGCGTAATCTCATCCACGGTACGCTGGCAACCGGTACAAATATCGTCATCATCCAGCGCGCAAATGCTCACGCACGGCGAGGCGACGGGGCGTTCAACTGCACTCATTCTTCCTGCTCTACCAGGTCCCGCGCGTAACGCTGGGCGTTATGCACATAGTGCGCGGCGCTGGCTTCCAGCATCCGCTTCTGTGCGTCGGTCAATTCACGCACGACCTTGCCCGGCGAGCCCATCACCAGGGAGCCATCGGGAATTTCCTTGCCTTCGCCGATCAACGAGTTGGCGCCGATGATGCAGTGCTTGCCGATCTTGGCGCCGTTGAGGATCACCGCGTTGATACCGATCAGGCTGTAATCGTCGACCGTGCAGCCATGCAGCATGGCGTTATGGCCGATGGTCACGCCGGTGCCCAGGGTCAGCGGGTAGCCCATGTCGGTGTGCATCACGCTGCCGTCCTGGACGTTGCTGTTCTTGCCGATCAGGATCAGCTCGTTGTCGCCACGCAGCACCGCGTTGAACCAGACGTTGGCGCCCTCCTCCAGCTTGACCTTGCCCACCAGCGTGGCATTCGGCGCCACCCAGCTGTGTGGATGGGTCTCGACGCGGGCATCGCCCAGGCGGTATTTCATGCTGTTCCCTCACGGCTGGCCGTTCAAACGACGGCTTAGGTATTGATGAAGCTCTTGGGCGGCTGGTGCAGGCTGATCTGGGCGTCGTCATAAAGCAGATTGATCAACTCGACGATCATGATTGCCGTCAGGCCCCAGATCTTGTATTCGCCGAAACGATAACTGGGCACGTACCAACTGCGGCCCTGGTAATCGATGCGGTGGGTATGTTCGCGCGGGTCCTGTCGGAAAAAATCCAAAGGCACGCTGAAGACGGCGGCAATCTCGGCATCGTTGGCCAGGTATTCGACGTAGTCGGGGATCACCCCCACATAGGGCGTGACCCGGATGCCGTGCAGGGAGATCAACGGGCTCAGCGGGCCGATGACCTCCACCAGGCCGGGGGGCAGGCCGATTTCTTCTTCGGCTTCACGCAGGGCGGTGAAGATCAGGTCCGGGTCTTCGGGGTCGCGGCGCCCGCCGGGAAAGGCCACTTCGCCACCATGGGTCGACAGGCCGCTGGCGCGCAGGGTCAGGATCAGCTCAGGTTCGTCACTGCGGGTAATCGGCACCAGCACCGCGGCCTCGGGGAAACGCCCATCGGTTTCCAGCGTGTGGGGGGTGTGATTGCTTACCCGGCGAAGTAGCTCGTCCAGCATGAGTCATCTCGGTCTGTTGGCTACCTTGCATCATGCACCAAAGCCGCCGGGCGCCCAACCCCAAAACCCGGAGCATGTCGCTAAACGACAACTTGCAGGGCCCTGCCAGCCAAGCCAAGATAGACGCACTTTCCAGGAACCCCAGCATGAATTTCTGCAGCCAGTGCGGTAAACCGGTTACCCAGCGCATTCCCGAAGGCGACGCCCGCCTGCGTTTCGTGTGTGATCACTGCTCGACCATTCACTATCAGAACCCCAATATCGTCGCCGGCACCCTGCCGGTATGGGGCGATAAAGTACTGCTGTGCCGCCGCGCCATCGAGCCGCGCCTGGGTTACTGGACCCTGCCCGCAGGCTTCATGGAAAACGGCGAGACCGTGGAACAGGCCGCCATGCGCGAAACCCTGGAAGAGGCCTGCGCCCGGGTGCGCAACCTGAGCATCTACACCCTGATCGATGTGCCGCACATCAGCCAGGTGCATATCTTCTACCGCGCCGAACTGGTCGACCTGGACTTCGCCGCAGGCCCCGAAAGCCTCGAAGTGCAGCTGTTCGACGAGGCGGACATCCCTTGGTCCGAGCTGGCTTTCCGCACGGTCGGGCGTACCCTAGAATACTTTTTCGCCGACCGCCGCCAGCAGTCCTTCCCGGTGCGCAGCGAAGCCGTGCCACCTCTTTCCAAGCCCGCCCAATAACCATTCGGCAGCTCGTCGCCACAGGGATACCGTTTTAATGCGTTGGTTGCTTGCTCTGATCTGCCTGTCGTTCGCCACGCTTTCGCCGGCTTCTACCGTGGAAACCCTGGGCGGCAAGACGGTCGAAAAAGTCCTGGTGCTCAAGTCCGCCCACCAATTGCAGTTGATCAACGACGGCAAGCCCCTCAAGACCTATCGGATTTCCCTGGGCAAAAACCCCAAGGGCCACAAGCTGATCGAGGGCGACCGCCGCACCCCGGAAGGCCTGTACTGGATCGACTGGCGCAAGACCAGCGACCGCTACTACCTGTCCATGCACATCTCCTACCCGAATATCAGCGATGCCGCCCGCGCCCGTCGCGAAGGGGTGAAGCCCGGCAGCATGATCATGATCCACGGCACGCCCGACACCGAAGAGTACCCGGAGCAGTGGTTCCACACCCTGGACTGGACCGACGGCTGCATCGGCATGCGCAACGTCGACATGCGCGAAGTCTGGAACCTGGTCAAGGACGGCACGCTGATCGAGATCCGCCCGTAAATCTTCGACCGTTCGTAATTTAATTAAAAATATTTCCCTCCCCCTCCCTCGCCTGCCGGTGAATACCAGTTCACCGCGCGGGCTGCGCACTTCTGCGCGCGATAAAGACCTCTCTAATACCACTTGATACCAGGCACCATTAAGGCGCCCTGAAACCGGTACTCGCACCGTTTTGGCAGCATTGACATGGTATTTAAGTGGTATTAGCTTCCGGCCAATACCGGGCGACAACACTCCAATAACCGCATCGGAAACCTCATAGATGAACCCCATCCTGACGCTGCGTCCCGACGACAAACAATCCACGCCGCTGTACCTGCAATTGGCCCGCAACCTGGAAGCGGCAATCCATGCCGGCCAGTGGAAATCCGAACAGGCCCTGCCCTCGGAGCGCGCCCTCAGCGAACAGCTGAGCATTTCGCGGGTGACCGCCCGTAAAGCGCTGGAAGTGTTGTTCGCCCAAGGCCTGATCCGCCGCAGCCAGGGTTCCGGCACCTTTATCACGCCACGCCTGGAACAGCCGCTGTCGCGCTTGTCGGGGTTCAGCGAGATGTTGCGCCTCAAGGGCTTTGTGCCCAGCTCCCAATGGCTGGAGCGCGAGATCACCCCGCCGACCCACGAAGAACTGATCCGCCTGGGCCTGTCGCCGACCGACAAGGTGGCGCGTCTCAAACGCCTGCGTAAGGCCGATGACACCGTGATGGCCATCGAGATGACCGCCATGCCCGCCTCGGTACTGCCGCAGCCGCAAGCCATCGGCCATTCGCTGTACGAATACCTGGAAGGCATCGGCAAACCCATCGTTCGCGCCCTGCAACACATCCAGGCGATCAACGCCTCGGACGAATTCGCCCGGCTGGTGGGCATCGCCCCCGGCACCGCCATGCTGCTGATGACCCGGGTCGGCTACACCGCCGACAACACGCCGATCGAAATCACCGACACCTACTGCCGCAACGACTACTACGACTTTGTCGCAGAGCTTCGCCGTTATGACTTTGCCGCCGAATTGCGGCCTTAGAGAAACTGCCCATGTCCGAAGACAATATCCTCACGCCCCACGGCTGGATGCGCGGCCGCCTGGTGCACCAGCACGGCAAGGTCATCGCCATCGAGGGCGAGCCTTGCGACCCGGCTGAAAACAACTTGCCCTACCTGCTGCCGGGTTTTATCGACCTGCACGTCCACGGCGGCGGCGGTAAAGACATCATGGAAGGCGCCGACGCTTTCGAGACCATCACCCGCACCCATGTGCGTTTTGGTACCACGTCGCTGTTGGCCACCACCATGACCGCGCCGGTGGACGAAATCTCCAGCGTGCTGGGCCAACTCGGGCGCTTCTGCGAGCAGCGTCCTACGGGCAGCGCCCGGGTACTCGGCGTGCACCTGGAGGGCCCCTACATCAATCCGGGAAAACTCGGCGCGCAGCCCAACTTCGCCCACACCGCCTTGATGGCCGAAGTCGAAGCCTACCTGCGCCTGGCGCCGATCCGGGTGATCACCATCGCCCCGGAAATCGCTGGCCACGACGCCCTGATCCGCGCCCTCAGCGAGCGCGGCGTGCGCATGCAGATCGGCCACACCCTGGGCAGCTATGAAGAAGGCGTCGCCGCCCTCGCCGCCGGCGCCACCAGCTTCACCCATTTGTACAACGCCATGAGCCCGTTGCATCACCGCGAACCCGGCATCGTCGGCGCCGCGCTGGCCCACGCCAAGTACGCCGAGCTGATCCCGGATCTGCTCCACGTGCACCCCGGCGCCATGCGCGTGGCCCTGCGCGCGATCCCGTGCCTGTACTGCGTCACCGACTCCACCGCCGCCGCCGGCATGCCCGACGGCGAGTACAAGCTGGGCAGCCACACCGTGACCAAATGCCTGGGCGGCGTGCGCCTGGCCGACGGCACCCTGGCCGGCAGCACCCTGACCATGGATCAGGCGCTGCGCAACCTGGTGAAAATCGGCCTGCCCATCAGCGAAGCCTCACAACGCCTGTCGCAATTTCCGGCGGACTACCTGGGCCTGGAACAACGCGGTCGCCTGCAACCCGGCAGCTTCGCCGACTGCGTGCGCCTGGACCGCTCCCTGCACCTCACCGACGTCATGGTCGAAGGAGAAACCATTGTCTTCAAAAATGCTTGAAGAGGCCTTGGCCTCCGGTGACGCCGTCGCGGCGCAACTGCAACGCCTGGGCCCGCTGCTGGAAGAAGTCGCCGGCCGCCTGCGCCGCCAGCCGCCGCAGGTGGCGATGACCATTGCGCGGGGCAGCTCGGACCACGCCGCCAGCTACTTCGCCTACCTGGCCATGCAGCATGTCGGCATCCCGGTGGCGTCGTTGCCGATGTCGGTGGTGACCTTGTTGCAAGCACCCATGAAAGTCAGCGGCCAGGTAGCGTTCGGTTTCTCCCAGTCGGGGCAAAGCCCGGACCTGGTCAACAGCCTGCGCCTGCTGCGCAAGCGTGGCGCCTTGAGCATCTCGCTGGTCAACGCCGAAGACTCGCCGCTGGAAGCCGCCTGCGAATTCCATGTACCCCTGTGCGCCGGGCCGGAACTCAGCGTGGCCGCGACCAAGAGCTTTATCGCCACCCTCAGCGCCAGCGCGCTGTTGATCGGCCACTGGAACCAGGAGCCCGACTTGCTGCAAGCCTGCCAGGCCCTGCCCGAAGGCCTGCGTGAAGCCGCCGGGCAGGACTGGACGCCCGCCATCGAGGCGCTGCGCGGCTGCCAGCAACTGATGGTGATCGGCCGGGGCGCCGGTTTTGCCATCGCCCAGGAAGCGGCGCTCAAGCTCAAGGAAACCTCGGCGATCCAGGCCGAAGCCTTCAGCAGCGCCGAGGTACGCCACGGGCCGATGGCCTTGATCGGCGCGGACTACCCGCTGCTGGTCTTCGCACCACGGGGTGCCGAGCAAGCCGGCTTGTTGAGCCTGGCCGCCGATATGCGCCAACGCGGTGCCCGCGTGCTGCTCGCAGCACCGGACGATATCGCCGAACGCGACTTGACCCTGAGCCGCGCCGAACACCCGAGCCTGGACCCGATCCTGGCGATCCAGAGTTTCTATGTCATGGCGGCCGGCCTGTCCGTCGCCCGAGGCATGGACCCGGACCAGCCGCGCCACCTGAGCAAAGTTACCCGCACTCACTGAGTCGCGCTTTCCTGATGAGTACCGTGCCCATGCCCAACAACAATAATGAACTGACCCTCAACGCACCCCTCAGCGGGCCGTTACTGGCCCTGGGCAACGTGCCTGACGACGTGTTCGCCAGCGGCGCCCTGGGCGACGGCATGGCGATCGACCCGCTCAACGATTGCCTGCATGCGCCGTGCGATGGCGTGGTCATCCACGTCGCCCGCACCGGCCACGCCTTGACGATACGCGCCGACAACGGCGCCGAAATGTTGCTGCACATCGGCATCGACACGGTCGAATTGAACGGCGAAGGGTTTGCCCTGCTGGTCAAGGAAGGCGCGCGGGTCAGCAATGGCCAGGCGCTGGTGCGCTTTGACCTGGACCGTATCGCCCGCCAATGCAAAAGCCTGGTCAGCCTGATCATCCTCACCAACGGCGAACACTTTGAACTGCGCCCGCTGGCCGCGAAAACCGTCAAGCAGGGCGACCCCCTGGTGCAGGTTGTGCCGCGTGCGAACGCAGCGCAGCAAACGGCTGTGGATAACGCCGTCGCCGAAACCAGCGCCAGCGTGCGCGTGACTCACCGTGGCGGCCTGCACGCACGGCCGGCGGCGTTGATTCGCAAGACCGCCCAGGGTTTCAGCAGCCAGGCGCAGGTGCACTTCGGCGCCAGGTCGGCCGCCTGCGACAGCCTGATCGGTCTGATGGGGCTGGGCATTGGCGAAGGCGACGAGGTGCGCGTGACCTGTCGCGGCAAGGACGCCGAGGCCGCGCTGCAGGCGCTGGTCGCGGCCTTGTCCGCCGCCGTCAAGGCTGAACGCCACGCACCGGTCGTCGCCATGCCGCGCCGGGCAACCACGGACGTTGATGTGTTGCAGGGCGTGTGCGCGGCACCGGGACTAGTCTGCGGGCCGTTGTTTCGGCTGGCGGGTATCGAGTTGCCGTCGGACCCCGGCCATCACGTCACTGACGAACAACTGCAACGCCTGGACGCAGCCCTGGAGCAGGTGCGCGGTGAAATCCGCAGCACCTTGGACCAGGCGCGACAACGCAAGGCCGTCGAAGAAGAAGAGATCTTCGCCGCCCACCTGGCCCTGCTCGAAGACCCCGCCCTGCTGGACGCCGCCACCGAAGCTATCGAACACGGCAGCGCCGCCACCCATGCCTGGCGCGATGCGATCCAGGCGCAGTGCGCGGTATTGCAGGCCCTCGGTAAGCCGCTGTTCGCCGAACGCGCCAACGACCTGCGCGACCTGCAACAACGGGTCCTGCGCGCACTGTTGGGTGAAGCCTGGCATTTCGAATTGCCTGCGGGAGCGATTGTCAGCGCCCATGAACTGACCCCTTCGGATTTGCTGCAACTGAGCGCGCAACAGGCTGCCGGGATCTGCATGGCCGAAGGTGGCGCCACGTCCCATGTCGCCATCCTGGCGCGGGGCAAAGGCTTGCCATGTGTCGTCGCGTTGGGCGCTGAGGTGCTCGATGTGCCGCACGGCCAGCGCGTGGTGCTCGACGCCGGCAACGGCCGCCTGGAACTGGCCCCCAGCGCGGCGCGTCATGCCGAAGTCCACCGGATCCGCGACGCGCAGATACTGCGTCGCCGGCAGCAACAGGCCCAGGCCCAACAACCGGCGCAAACCCGCGATGGCGTGAACATCGAAGTGGCCGCCAATGTCGCCTCCAGCGCCGAGGCCCAGGTGGCCTTTGAAAACGGCGCTGACGGCGTCGGCCTGCTGCGCACCGAGTTCCTCTTCGTCGACCGCCGCACCGCGCCGGATGAACAGGAACAATGCCACGCCTATCAAGCCGTGCTGGATGCCATGGGCGACAAGTCGGTGATCATCCGCACCATCGACGTCGGTGGCGACAAGCAGCTCGATTACCTGCCGCTGCCCGTCGAAGCCAACCCGGTGCTGGGCCTGCGCGGTATTCGCATGGCCCAGGTGCGCCCTGAACTGCTCGATCAGCAATTGCGCGCCCTCCTGCAAGTCAGCCCCTTGCAACGCTGCCGCATCCTGTTGCCGATGGTCAGCGAAGTCGACGAACTGCTGCAGATTCGCCAGCGCCTGGATGAGTTGTGTGCAGAGCTGGAACTGAGCCAACGCCCCGAGTTGGGGGTGATGATCGAAGTGCCCGCTGCGGCGCTGATGGCCGAACAATTGGCCGAGCACGCAGACTTTCTGTCCATCGGCACCAACGATCTGTCCCAGTACACCCTGGCCATGGACCGCGACCATGCCGGCCTCGCCGCGCGTGTCGATGCGCTGCACCCGGCGCTGTTGCGGCTGATCGCCCAGACCTGCGCCGGTGCGGCGAAACACAAACGTTGGGTCGGCGTGTGCGGCGCCCTGGCGTCCGATCCGCTGGCCACGCCGGTGCTGGTCGGCCTGGGGGTCAGCGAGTTGTCCGTCAGCCCGCCGCAAATCGCAGAAATCAAGGACCGCGTCCGTCACCTGGACGCGGCGCAATGCCGGCAACTGAGCCTTGGCCTGCTTGACCTGAGCAGCGCCAGGGCGGTTCGCCAAGCCTGTCAACACCACTGGCCGCTGAGCTGACAACAACAAGAAAAAGGAGACCCGCCATGCACCAATTATTCATCGAAGGGCTGCAACGCCTGGGCCGCGCACTGATGCTGCCCATCGCCATCCTGCCGATTGCCGGCCTGCTGCTGCGATTGGGTGACACCGACCTGTTGAACATCGCGGTGATGCACGATGCCGGGCAGGCGATTTTCGCCAACCTGGCGCTGATCTTCGCCATCGGCATCGCCGTGGGCTTTGCCCGTGACAATAACGGCACGGCGGGACTGGCCGGGGCGATTGGCTACCTGGTGATGATCTCCACCCTCAAGGTGATGGACAGCAGCATCAACATGGGCATGCTCGCCGGTATCGCCAGCGGCCTGATGGCCGGTGCGCTGTATAACCGCTTCAAGGACATCAAGCTGCCGGAGTACCTGGCGTTCTTCGGCGGGCGGCGGTTTGTGCCGATTGTCACCGGGTTCTCGGCGGTGGCGCTGGGGGTGATCTTCGGCCTGATCTGGCCGCCGATCCAGCACGGCATCAACAGCTTCGGCGTATTGCTGATGGAGAGCGGCAGCTTCGGCGCGTTCGTATTTGGCGTGTTCAACCGCCTGCTGATCGTCACCGGTTTGCACCATATCCTCAACAATATGGCGTGGTTTGTGTTCGGTACCTTTACCGACCCGGTCACCGGTGCCGTCGTCACCGGCGACCTGACCCGCTATTTTGCCGGCGACCCCAAAGGTGGCCAGTTCATGACCGGCATGTTCCCGGTGATGCTGTTCGGCCTGCCCGCCGCCTGCCTGGCGATGTACCGCAACGCCCTGCCGGAGCGGCGTAAGGTGATGGGCGGGATCTTCCTGTCCATGGCCCTGACGTCGTTCCTCACCGGGGTGACCGAGCCGATTGAATTCGCGTTCATGTTCCTCGCGCCGTTCCTGTACCTGATCCATGCACTGCTCACCGGCCTGTCGATGGCGGTGACCAATATGCTGAATATCCACCTGGGCTTTACCTTCTCCGGTGGGTTTATCGACATGGTGCTGGGCTGGGGCAAATCCACCAACGGCTGGCTGGTAATCCCGGTGGGCCTGGCATACGCGGCGATCTACTACAGCGTGTTCAGCTACTGCATCCGCCACTTCAACCTGAAGACCCCGGGCCGTGAGGATATCCAGGTGCCACAGGCTGAAGCGATGACTGATAACCAGCGCGCCACGGCTTATATCCGGGCCTTGGGCGGTGCGGCCAATTTGCTCAGTGTGGGCGCCTGCACCACGCGCCTGCGGTTGGACATGGTCGACCGCAACAAAGCCGTGGATGCCGAGTTGAAAGCCCTGGGCGCCATGGCCGTGGTTCGCCCCGGCAATGGCGGCAGTTTGCAGGTGGTGGTCGGGCCGCTGGCGGACAGCATTGCCGATGAGATTCGGTTGGCGATGCCGGGGTTTGTGGCCCCCGCTCCCGTAACGGCTGCGCCTGTGGATAAGCCGGCTGCGGTGAATGTGCAGGAGGCCGAACAATGGCTGGCCGCACTGGGCGGTCGAGGCAATGTGCGCCAGCTGGAAGCGGTGGCGATGACCCGGCTGCGGGTGGAGTTGGGCGATGATTCGGTGGTGTCCGAAGCGCAACTGACGGCGTTGGGTTGCCAGGGTGTGCGCCAGCTGGATAGCGGGGTCTGGCACCTGGTGATGGGTGACCAGGCGTCGGGGTTGGGGGAAGTACTGGAGCGCTTGGTCAGTGGCCGTGACGTAGGCGCCAGGGTATAGAGCTGCGGTGACCTTCGCGGCCAATCGCGGGCAAGCCCACTCCCACCTTTGATCGTATTGCCAAGTCGGGCATCGATCAAAATGTGGGAGCGGGCTTGCTCGCGAATGGGCCTCATCGGCGCCGAATTACTGCTGCGCAGGCACCTCGGATAAATCCAGCACTCGATCCACCATCAACTGGATCCCCTCCACCATCCGATGAATCCCCAGCACCGCATCACGCTGCGAGCCATCGATATCAAACGCCAGATGGGCCGCCAGCGCCTGCACGGACGCCAGGTCCTGGGATGCATTGGCAAGCAAGGTTTCGCTGTTCAAATGGGGAAGTACGGTGAAGAGTTGGTCGGTGGGTTGAGAGGCGGATGGGGGATTTGGACTGTCTTTGATCATGGTAAACCTCTGGTGTGAAGTAAGAGCTGCCAGCATCACTTGCAGTTGATGGGTGGCAGCTGTGTGCAGGCCTGCAAGACCGAGAATCACCAGTAAATCTCGGTAGACCCGAAGGTCTCCCGCACACAGCCGCCATAAATGACGACCATGAAAAAGCGCCGCAATTATAAAGGCGCTTGTGACTAACTGGTGAGGTTTCGGCGGGCTTGCAGTCCCGGTCGCTGAATAAGCAGCGACTGGCGAAGGTTAGTGAGGTGAGTTCCTAGGGACAACCTGAAAGGGTTGTAGGAAACATGCAGGTTGTCGTCGGGTAGATTCATTCCCACCAATCAAAAAACCTACTTATCTACCTCCCTGCCAATGGTCCGCCTGCGCATGCTCAAGGTTCTTATCCCCGCATGGAGAGCCTACCCGTGAGCACAACATCCCAGACCTTTGAAGGTATCAAAGGCCACCTCAATCAGATCGGGCACCACCTGCTGCAGATCGAAAAGCCACTAGTGCCCGAACACACACCTTCTGCCGAACTGGCCTACCTGGAAAAAACCAACGGCATCCTGAAGCGTTACCGCCAGCAGTTCCTGGCCAAGAGTCGCACCCTCTATCAAGACATCACCCAGGGCGATCTGCTCGCCCGAGTCGAAGCACTCAAGTCCAGCTTGAATACGTATCTGCTGGCACTCGATCGCAACGAACAAATCGACGGCAAGCCACGCAAATCCTTCATGACCTTTGAAGCTGGCTACACCGCCCTGGCCAATGAAACGGCGGTCAGCGCTCAGGACCGCCTGCTGCACCCGCAACAAAAGGCCCTGCTGGAACGTGTACCGCTGGGCGCCACCTTGCGCCCAGGCCTGTATGCACTGAGCTTTCGTTACCAGGAACGGACGGTGGAACTGGCCGGCGCCTTTGTGCTGACCGAAACCTCCAGCCCTGTGGTCGTCGGTCTGACCGCTGCACCAGCGGTAGGTGAAGTGATGCTGTTCACGCCTTCGCGCGGGATCGAGGCATTCGGCTCGCTGGCGCAACTCAATACACACTTGCTGCAAGGCATGGAGCATGCCGAGCAGCGACGCGAATTCATGCGACTGTTGCCTGTGCGTTATCGCGACGTGACACCTGGCGCCATCTGGCCGTTGGAACTGGCGCCAATCAGCGATAGGCCGCTGTTTGAACACACCTACAACGCCCTGATCGACAAACGCACCCAAGACATCGATCGGGCCTTGAGCCTGGTCGATAACCCGACACAAGATTCCGCGCAGTTGATCAGTGCCCTTGACCTCGCCATCACTGCCGCCCTGCCCGACCTCGACGCGCGCCTGGCGTGGCGCGCTCAGCGCTTGCTGGAACGCCACCTGCGCAACAGCGCCCCGGACTGGTACCGCAGCGCCAGCGAAACCCGTCGCGCCAAGCTCGCCGAACACCTGGCAAGTTACAACGACGCCCGCCAGAACCTGCTCGACCTGCTGAACCCCGTCACCACCCCCGAAACCCTGGCTCGCTATCAGTTGCTCGAACGCCTGAGCGATGATCTGGATATCCACGACCTGGTGCCGGAACACCTGGTAATCAACACCCGGCGTTACGTTGCCCCCATCGGCGAGTACCAACACGAGCGCAACCTGATCGACCTGGCCCTGCGTGGGCTGCAAGCAGGGGATGCCCTGCCGGGTTCGGACTTCCTGAACAAAACCACATTTACCTATCAAGGAGCGGCGCTACCCGCAGCCTATGAGGACCTGACAGTAGAGTGGCTGACGCAATTGCTGGGCACCCTGCAACCACGTATCGACTTTGCCGACATGCAACAGCAGATGCATGCAAAACCCGAGGTCAGCCGCGGGATCGAACAGATGCTCGACCAGCGGATCAACGCGCTGGCCTACACCGCACTGCTGCAAGGCCACCTCAGTGAAAGCGACTTTCGATTGGTGCAGGACCTGCGCCAGGGCACCAATCCCCAACTGAGCGCCGCCACTCTGTCGCTGCACGAAGCCCAGTTGCAGGACATTTGGGTACTGCGCCAAAACGACTCCAGCGGCGCGGTCATCCGCCTGTTGCTGTGCACGCCCAAGGCGCCTCGGGAACAGCAGTTCCAGGCATTCGACAGCGAGATCGCGTGCCAGAACCATATCCTCGGCTGGAGCCTGGACAACGGCACTAAACTTCCGCCAGGAACCCTCACGGACTATCTGGTCACACGGGTCGCCCTGCGTTTCCGGGGAGCGATGAAGCGGGTATTGTCCGGCCTGAGCTTCAAGCCTCACGACCTGGAATACAAAGAGATCAGTTTCGCCAACATAGGCAGCTACGCCAGCTGCCTCAAGGCCATGTCGGCCCATGTGCTGGCGACCCGGATCGATGACTATGAATTCAGCACCCCGAACTGGTACCGCTCAACCAGCATCGACAATCGCCAGACACTGCTGAAACTGGCCGAAGACGGCGAAGGCGTATGGCACACCTACAATGACCATCCATTGTCTGATGCACACTTTCCCAGCTTCTCCGATTACCTGCATGAACAGGCAAAAAAACGCCTCAACGAACTGCTGGGACGCCGCCAGAACGATGTCGACCCCGACACCGTATGGGCACTTTCACCGCCGGTACTGTTTGGCACGACCCCGCCTCCCCAGACCTACACACAGTTGTACCGCGACGGCTATGCCGACAGCGTGGGGCTTATCGACGAAAAATTTTCTCGATCAGCCCGTTTCACAGGCCCGAAAGGCATTGACCTGAGCCCGTTGACTGCTGAAAAGGTCGCCCGCTCGGTCACCGGTACATGGGTGGGCGACAGCTACATCAAAGAGGTCAAAACCCGGCTGCTGAACGCCGGCAGCGCGGACTATGACCTGCGGCGCAATGCAACACTGAGCATCACCCAGCTCCAGATGCAGAACGCCGCGTTGGAGTGCCGCCTGCTGGGATACATTGCCGGGGTCGATTGGGAGTGGCTCAACCGCAGCATTGCCAGCATGGGCGATAACGCCATAGCAACTCGCAGCAATTACGCTATCCACCGCCTGCTGGTGGACGGCGAATGGGTAATCGACAACTTCCTCTTCAGCCACGCCGACTTCCCGACGTTGCTCTACACCCCCAACGCGCCGGACGGTATCAGTTTTCGCGAGGCTCGGCAGTTCAATTACCTGCTGAAAAAGGTTCCCGGCATGGTGGGCTATTTCACTCTGCGGGTCGGCGCTCAGTCCCAGGTTCGCGTACGCGCCTTCCTCGAGGAGGCCAAGGCACAACTGCCCGAAGACCTGAATAAAACCGACATCAGCCCGGCACGTTATGACTCGACCCATAGGCAAACCCCGCTGCAGGATCTGCGCCAGACGCTGTACAACATGAAGCAGCAACGCAGGATCGACGATGTTGAAGGCACCACCTCCAATCGCACCCAGATGATCACCGGCATTTTGTGGACCTGCGTGGAATGGGTCACCGCAGTTGCCACCGCACCGTTCCCCACCCTGAGTCTCAGCCTGGGCATGTTGCTGGCGTTCAAGGACGGCATGCTGGCCTTGCATGCCTATCACCAGGGCGATACCGCTGCTGCGGTGGAACACTTGGTCGGTTATGTACTCAACAGCGCCGGTGCAGCTTTCACCGATTTGCGCCCGGCCTTGGTATCCCTCAAACAACTTGCAAAACCAGCTGCGCGCCAAGTCATCAAGCACGTCGACGTTCCAAGCGAGGCCTTGAAACTGATCCGGCCCCTGGAACCCAAGCCACAGGTGCTTGAAAACATGCAAGCGGTGCTGTTCGATGGCGAGGCGCTTTGGGCGAAAAAGATACCGGACCCGATCGGCCGTTATTTGCTGTATCGGCTTGATCCGGCTACCGGCAAGCTGGTCTCCACCACCCGCGTGGCCGCACCCGATGCACAAGGAATATGGAGACGTACCGGCGTCACCGGTGGTGCCCCGAAGTATGAAAAACTGCCCGACACACCGGAGCCGCTCAAGCCTTATGAGATTCCGATGAAGTACACCGACAGACTGGAGCAGGTGCTGAACCCGGATGTGCGGGCCGAGATGCTGCTGCGGTCTGAATGGGATTTCGGCGCGCGGGACGTACTTCTGGGAAATGCCGCCAGGGAGCTCAAATCCGTGCGTACGACTTATCTTCAACAAGCCGAACGCCTGACAACCGACGCCCAGGATTTTTTCAAAACGCTCGACCCATTACCGCCCCGCGCCGCCCCCCCCGCCATTGACGCCAGCACGTCGTTCTCACAACTGCTCACCAGCGACGCCTTCAGCGGCAACAAGAACCTGGTCATTGGCGCGATACCGGGCTCCATCGCCAGCAAACAGTTGCTGATTACCCAGATGGACGCCTTGATCAGCAATGGCTTCAAGCATCTGTACATCGAATACCTGCCCACCGATGTCTTCCGCGCCAAATTGGAGAAGCTCAACAGCGGCAAATCCTGGCGACACATCGAAAAACACCTCAAGGCCGTGGATAAAGCCCTGGGTTTCGCCAAGGATGCCGAGTACTCCTACGTCAGCCTGGTGCGCAAAGCCCAGCAGAAGGGCCTGAAGGTCAAGGCCCTGGACGCTTCCACGTCTTACCTGCTGGACGATGCCCTGCAGATGGGCGAGACACCGCCGACCACGCCACGGGGCAACAGTGTCAGAAACTTCTACTCCCACAAAACCATCGAGGCCGATGCCCTCAACGAACAGGATGAGCGCTGGATTGCCCTGGTCGATCACTCCCGCCTGCGGACTTTCGATGACACACCTGGCCTGGCGGACCTGCAGGATGCGGTCGCACTGCGCGTGGCGGATGCCGGTACCGACCAGCCAGAGGGCCTCTGGGTCGATACGCCTGGCGCTATCGCGGGTGACCCGTTGGCCAAGGGCGATTACCGTTTGAGCCTGCACACCCCGTACAAAGCCCCTGAGCCGGCAGCCTCTGCCAGCACAGCGACAGCTGGCGTGGCGACGCATTACAGCGATTACGACATTCCCCACTCACAGCAGGAAAGCATCCTCCGACAAATGAGAGAACATCGTGGGCTGGACACCCGCTACCCCCCACAAAATCCGGACCAGCGCGAAGCCTACCAGGCCTTCCGAGACGCCAGGCGGCGCCTGAGCACAGATGCGCGTACAGACCTGACCGACTATCTGGCGCAGGACCGGCCAAAGCCGTCGGTCCTGGGCTCACCGAAAAGCCCGGAGGCACTGCTGGAGAGCGTGAGCCGCAGCAAATTCGCCGGGCTGGTCCTCGGTGAAGCCCACTCGGCCCAATCCAGCAAACGCTGGCTGCGCGACTACATGGGGAAACTCAAGGAGCTGGAGTTCAAGACGCTGTATGTGGAACACCTGCTGACCGATATGCATCAGGCGGAGCTGGATATGTTCTTGAGCACACAACGGTTGCCGAACAACCTCAGGCGTTATCTCATGCAGCTGGATGGCGGTCATATGCCGGACTATAAAGGTAGCGATACCTATACCGAGGTTATCCAGGTTGCCGCCCGGCATGGCCTGCGCATCCGCGCCCTGGATTGCACCGCCAGTTACCATATCAAGGGGCTAGGGGACGCAGACGTGTCCCGCAACCAGATGTTCAGTTACTTCGCCTCCAAGGTGATCAAGGAGGATCAGGCGACGCATGGGCCTCACAAGTGGATCGCCTTCGTTGGCAGCGCCCACACCAATACCTACCTGGGTGTGCCTGGCCTGGTGGAGCTGCAAGGCGGGGTCAGCCTGCATGTCCGGGACACGGCCCCTGCGTTGGCCCAGAACATTCGCCCCGGTAGCTGGGAGTCCGTCAGCGAGGGCGTGAACCCTTTCAGGACCGCATTGCGCAGTGACTTCGTCCTGGACGCCGGTGTTGCCGGTATTAAAGCACCCGCCCCCTTCGTGCCGGTGGACAGATCACGACTGAATCGACCCGGCCTGTTCTTGATCGAACGCCCGTCGCCGTCGCAGAACAACGTGCTGCATCGCTCGCGCAGCGGGGAGATCGTGTCGACGCCGATCAAGGTCGACGACAACGGCCTGTTTTATGTGGAGCGCTGGGAGCCGATGCAGGGCAAGCGGTTCAGCTACGAAAACACATTGATAGAAGCGTTGCGGGCCGAAGTGGGGTTAATCCCCGCACCGTAAGGTCCTGACCCCGGCTGATTGACTGCCCACAAAAAACCCGCTGGCCAACCTGGCCCAGCGGGTTTCTTGTTATCACAGCCTGCCGATCAAAGATCCGCCAACTGCCACACTTCATAAGCCGGTGTCTCATAGGGGTGGCTGAGCTTCAATGCGGCTACCACCGCGTTGATCAACTCATCCGCCACTACCAGCTCGACCTTCCATTCTTCAACCACTTCAACCTGGCCAACCTGCCCGATAAACGGCTGGCTGCCGTCCAACGCGCGAAACTGGCCCTGGCCCAGCACTTGCCAGGCGCAGCGGTCGTAGTCGCCGATGCGCCCGCCGCCAGCAGCGAAGACGGCGGTTTTCACGGTCTCCACATGGCTGTCGGGCACAAAGAAGGCAAGCTTGTACACGGCCTTAGTTCACCCACACGCGGGCGTTGCGGAACATGCGCATCCACGCACCGTCTTCGTCCCACTCTTCCGGGCGCCACGAGTTCTGCACGGCGCGGAACACACGCTCCGGGTGCGGCATCATGATGGTCACGCGACCGTCGCGGCTGGTGAGGCCGGTGATCCCGCGCGGCGAGCCGTTCGGGTTGGCCGGGTAGCTTTCGGTGACCTTGCCGTGGTTGTCGACGAAACGCATGGCCACGCAGCCGGACAGATCGGCCTCGAGCAACGCCTCTTCGCTTTCGAACTCGGCATGGCCTTCACCGTGGGCGATGGCGATCGGCATGCGCGAACCGGCCATGCCTTGCAGGAAGATCGAGTTGGATTCCTGCACCTGCACCATGGCGACACGGGCCTCGAACTGCTCGGAACGGTTACGCACGAAGTGCGGCCAGAACTCGCTGCCCGGGATCAGCTCGTGGAGGTTGGACATCATCTGGCAACCGTTGCACACACCCAGGGTGAAGCTGTCGTTGCGTTCGAAGAAGCCCTGGAACGCATCGCGGGCACGGCTGTTGAACAGGGCCGACTTGGCCCAGCCTTCGCCGGCACCCAGTACGTCGCCGTAGGAGAAACCACCGCAGGCCACCAGGCCCTTGAACTCGTTGAGGTCAACGCGACCGGCGAGGATGTCGCTCATGTGCACGTCGATCGCATTGAAGCCGGCGCGGTCGAACGCGGCCGCCATTTCCACCTGGCCGTTGACGCCCTGCTCACGCAGCACGGCAACCTGTGGGCGGATGCCTTTCTTGATGTACGGCGCGGCGATGTCCTGGTTGACGTCGAAGCTGAGCTTGGTGCTCAGGCCCGGGTTGTCTTCTTCCAGGATCACGTCGAATTCCTGCTCGGCGCAGTCGGCGTTGTCACGCAGGCGTTGGATCTGGTAGCTGGTCTCGGCCCACTGGCGTTGCAGCAAGCGGCGCTGGCCGGCAAACACGGTGTCGCCGTTGAAGGAGATATTGATCTCGCCGTTGTTGATCGGCTGGCCGATCACCGCGACGCAGTCGTCCAAGCCAGCGGCGCTGAACTGTGCGAGTACGTCAGGGGTAGCGTCCTGGCGAACCTGGATCACGGCGCCCAACTCTTCGTTGAAGAGGATGCCGTTGATTTCGGACGCATCCTCGGCAACGCTGTCGAGCACGATGTTCAGGCCGCAGTGACCGGCAAAGGCCATCTCGACCACGCTGGTCAGCAGGCCACCGTCGGAACGGTCGTGGTAGGCCAGCAGGTGGCCGTCGGCGTTGAGGCCCTGGATCACGGCGAAGAAGGCTTTCAGGTCTTCGGCGTCATCCACGTCCGGCGCCTGTTTGCCGAGCTTGCCGTGGGTTTGCGCGAGGATCGAGGCGCCCATGCGGTTCTGGCCACGGCCCAGGTCGATCAGGATCAGGTCGGTGGTGCCCTTGTCCATGCGCAGTTGCGGGGTCAGGGTCTGGCGGATGTCGGTGACCGGCGCAAAGCCGGTGACGATCAGCGACAGCGGCGAGGTGACGCTCTTGTCCACGCCTTCATCGTTCCAACGGGTGGCCATGGACATGGAGTCCTTGCCCACCGGAATGGTGATGCCCAGCTCCGGGCACAGCTCCATGCCGACCGCTTTCACGGTGTCGTATAGACGCGCGTCTTCACCGGGGTGACCGGCAGCGGACATCCAGTTGGCCGACAGCTTGATGTCGGACAGCTTGCCGATGCGCGACGCGGCGATGTTGGTGAGGGTTTCACCAATGGCCATGCGGCCCGACGCCGGGGCGTCCAGCAGGGCCAGCGGCGTACGCTCGCCCATGGCCATGGCTTCACCGGTGTAGACGTCGAAGCTGGTGGCGGTGACGGCAACGTCGGCCACCGGCACCTGCCATGGGCCGACCATCTGGTCACGGGCCACCAGGCCGGTGATGGTGCGGTCGCCGATGGTGATCAGGAAGCTTTTGCTCGCCACGGCCGGGTGGTGCAGCACGCGTTCAATGCTGTCAGTCAGGTCCAGCGTGCTTGGGTCGAAATCATCGCCCAGCTCGGTTTCACGAACCGCAGAGCGGTGCATGCGCGGGGCCTTGCCCAGCAGCACTTCGAGGGGCATGTCCACCGGGCTGTTGCCGAAGTGGCTGTCGGTGACCGTCAGTTGCGGCTCGGCAGTGGCTTCGCCGACCACGGCAAACGGGCAACGCTCGCGTTCGCAGATGGCCTGGAAGCGCGCGAAGTCTTCAGGGCCGACCGCCAGTACGTAACGCTCCTGGGATTCGTTGCTCCAGATTTCGTGCGGGGCCATGCCCGGCTCGTCGTTTGGAATGTTGCGCAGTTCGAAGCGGCCACCGCGGTCGCCATCGTTGACCAGCTCCGGGAAGGCGTTGGACAAACCGCCGGCGCCGACGTCGTGGATAAAGCTGATGGGGTTCTTGTCACCCAACTGCCAGCAACGGTCGATGACTTCCTGGCAGCGACGTTCCATCTCAGGGTTTTCGCGCTGTACGGAGGCGAAGTCGAGGTCTGCCGAGCTGGTGCCGGTAGCCATGGAGGAAGCCGCGCCGCCGCCCAGGCCGATCAGCATTGCCGGGCCGCCGAGCACGATCAGCTTGGAGCCGACCAGGATCTCGCCTTTCTTGACGTGTTCTTCACGGATGTTGCCCATGCCGCCAGCCAGCATGATTGGCTTGTGGTAGCCGCGCACTTCATCGCCACGGGGGGTGGTGATGGACTGTTCGAAGGTCCGGAAGTAACCGGTCAGCGCCGGACGCCCGAATTCGTTGTTGAACGCGGCGCCGCCCAGCGGGCCTTCGATCATGATGTCCAGCGCCGTCACGATGCGCTCAGGCTTGCCGTACGGCACTTCCCATGGCTGTTCGAAGCCCGGGATCTGCAGGTTGGACACGGTGAAACCGGTCAGGCCGGCCTTTGGCTTGGCGCCACGGCCGGTGGCACCTTCGTCGCGGATCTCGCCGCCGGAACCGGTGGCTGCGCCCGGGAACGGGGCAATCGCGGTCGGGTGGTTGTGGGTCTCGACCTTCATCAGGATGTGCACCGGCTCCTGCACCGCGCCGTATTGGCGGGTTTCAGGGTCCGGGAAGAAACGGCCGGCAACCGAGCCGACGATCACCGAGGCGTTGTCCTTATACGCCGACAGAACGCCTTCGCTGTGTATCACGTAGGTGTTCTTGATCATGCCGAACAGGCTTTTTTCCTGGCTTTCGCCGTCGATGTCCCAACTGGCGTTGAAGATCTTGTGACGGCAATGCTCGGAGTTGGCCTGGGCGAACATCATCAGTTCGATGTCGTGGGGGTTGCGCTTCAAGCCGGTGAAGGCGTTGACCAGGTAGTCGATCTCGTCTTCGGCCAGGGCCAGGCCCAGCTCGGTGTTGGCCTTCTCCAGCGCAGCGCGGCCACCGCCCAGCACGTCAATCGCGGTCAGCGGCTTGGGTTCGGCGTGGCTGAACAGGCCGGCAGCCTGTTCCAGCTGGCTGACGATGATCTGGGTCATGCGGTCGTGCAGGCTGCTGGCGATCAGCTCGGCCTCGGCGTCGCTGAACCCACCTTCGACGTAGAACGCGATACCACGCTCCAGGCGCTGGATCTTCTCCAGGCCGCAGTTGCGGGCGATATCGCTGGCCTTGCTCGACCAGGGCGAGATGGTGCCGAACCGTGGCAGAACCAGGAACAAGCGGCCGGTCGGCTCTTGAACGGGAACGCTTGGGCCGTACTTCAGAAGGCGTGCGAGCACTTGCTGTTCGTCGGCGGTCAAGACGCCGGTAACGTCGGCGAAGTGAGCAAATTCAGCATACAGGCCTGTAACCGCTGGAACCTTCTGGCTCAGTTGTTCAAGGAGTTTGCTGTGGCGAAAGGCAGAAAGGGCAGGAGCGCCGCGCAGGATCAACATCTTCGGGACAGCCTCGGGAAGGGGTGTGCTTTGAGGCCGTGCATTCTAGCGTAAACCATCGCCAACGGCACCCGAAACGGCACCGCTGGCGGCTGCCGAACGTCAGTTGGCACGGTTTGCACGCTATCGGGGCGTTATCCAAGGCATTCCGCGCAGTTATTTTAACCGTCACAATCGGGCGCCAAGCCACGTTTCTGCGGGTTGCAGCACAGTTTTGGCGGCGCTAGCAGACAAGTCCGCCGCTGTCGAGATATGGCGCCGTGGGCCGTTTGCGTATACTGCGCAGATGTTCTCCCCAACTGCTTTGCGCCCGCGATGCGCCAGATGGCTCATCGTCACCGGACTCTTCCTGATGCTCAGCGCCTGTGTTGATAAACCCAGCACGCTCGAGCGAATCAAGGAGGATGGCGTATTGCGGGTGATTACCCGAAACAGCCCGGCGACTTACTTCCAGGACCGCAACGGTGAAACCGGTTTCGAATACGAACTGGTCAAGCGTTTTGCCGATGACCTGGGCGTGAAGCTGGAGATCGAGACCGCCGACAACCTCGACGACCTGTTCGGCCAGTTGGGCAAACCCAACGGCCCGGTGCTCGCCGCCGCCGGCCTGGTCAGCAGCGAGCAGCGCCAGCAACAGGTGCGTTTCTCCCACCCTTACCTGGAAGTCACCCCGCAGATCATCTACCGCAACGGCCAGTCACGGCCGACGAACGCGGCGGACCTGGTGGGCAAGAAGATCATGGTGCTCAAGGGCAGTACCCACGCCGAACAACTGGCGGCGCTTAAAAAGCAGGACCCGGCCATCGAATACGAAGAATCCGATGCCGTCGAGGTGGTCGACCTGCTGCGCATGGTGGACGAGGGGCAAATCGACCTGACCCTGGTGGACTCCAACGAAGTGGCGATGAACCAGGTGTACTTCCCCAACGTACGGGTGGCGTTCGACCTCGGCAATGCCAGCAACCAGAGCTGGGCCGTGGCCGCCGGCGACGACAACAGCCTGCTCAACGAGATCAACAGCTACCTGGACAAGGTGGAAAAGAACGGCACCCTGCAACGCCTTAAAGACCGCTATTACGGGCACGTCGATGTCCTCGGCTATGTCGGCGCCTACACCTTCGCCCAGCATTTGCAGCAGCGGCTGCCCAAATACGAGAAACACTTTCGCGCCTACGCCAAGGAAGAAAAAGTCGACTGGCGCCTGCTTGCGGCTATCGGTTATCAGGAATCGCTGTGGCAACCGGCGGTCACCTCAAAGACCGGCGTGCGCGGCCTGATGATGCTGACCCAGAACACCGCCCAGGCCATGGGCGTGTCCAACCGCCTGGATGCCAGGCAAAGCATCATGGGCGGCGCCAAGTACCTGGCCAAGATCAAGGACGAGCTGGACGACAAGATCGCCGAGCCCGACCGCACCTGGTTCGCCCTCGCCGCTTATAACGTCGGCACCGGCCATCTGGACGACGCGCGCATCCTGGCGAAGAAGGAAGGCCTGAACCCGAACAAGTGGCTGGACGTGAAGAAGATGCTGCCGCGCCTGTCGCAGAAGCAGTGGTACAGCAAGACCCGCTACGGCTACGCCCGAGGCGGCGAGCCGGTGCACTTTGTGGCGAACATCCGGCGTTATTACGACATCCTGACCTGGGTGACCCAGCCGCAGTTGGAGGGCAACCAGGTGGTGGAAGGTAATCTGCATGTGCCGGGTGTGGATAAAACCAAGCCGCCGGAAGACACCCCGCAACTCTGACCGCAACATTTCAGACACCACCTTTTGATCTCTGCATGGATTAGAGGCCGGTGATCAGGTGGACCACTCCTCCCGCCAATACCATCACGCCCGCCACACCCGCCGCTTTCAACGCGGCCTCATCCAGCCGCCCCGCATCCTGCAATTGCACCCGCACCCGCGTCAGCGCCACACGCTGCTGCGACCTGAGGTTATTCGCACCGCCCAGTGCACTCAGCACCTCGGCCGACAACAGCCCCTGTGTCGGCACCGCCACCGTCTCGGCAATCAAATCCGGGGTCAGGGCTTTCCAGAACGCCCGCTGCAATTTCTCGAACATGCTCAGTGCTCCACGACAGGTGAGGTTTCAACGGTGGCCGCGTGGTACAGGCGCAAGGCCTCGCGCACCTGGACGGCCTCTTCCAGGCACAGTACCTGACGGGCGATGGTCTGGCAGCCGGCCAGGTCCAGCCCGCGCACGGTAGCCTTGATGGTGGGGATCAGCGGCACACTGACCGACAGCTCATCCACGCCCAGCCCGAGCAACACCGGCACCGCCAGGGCTTCGGAGGCCAGTGCACCGCATACGCCCACCCACTTGCCATGGGCATGGGCGGCCGTGACGGTGGTGGCGATCAGGCGCAGCACCGCCGGGTGAAAGCTGTCGGCCTGGCTGGCCAGGCGCGGATGATCGCGGTCCATGGCCAGGGTGTATTGGGTCAGGTCGTTGGTGCCGATGGAGAAGAAATCCACATGGGGCGCAAACACATCCGCCATCAACGCCGCTGACGGTACCTCGATCATGATGCCCAGCTTGGGCAACTCGCTGAGCCCAAGGGCCTGGGCTTCTTCCTCCATAATCTGGCGGGCCAGGTGCAGCTCCGACAGCAGGCTGACCATCGGCAACATGATATGCAGACGTGTCAGCCCGGCACTGGCGAGGATCGCGCGCAACTGTTCACGCAACAGCTCCGGGCGCTCCAGGCACAGGCGTATACCGCGCAGGCCCAGGAACGGGTTGGTTTCACTGTCCATCGGCACATACGCCAGCGGTTTATCGCCGCCGACATCCAGGGTCCGCACCACCAGATTGCGCTCGGTGCCCAGGGCACGGGCGATGGCGCTGTAGGTGGCGGCCTGCTCATCCACGCTTGGGGCGCGATTGCGATCCAGGTACAAAAACTCCGAGCGCAGCAGGCCGACGCCTTCGCCTCCCAGGGCCAGGGATTGCTCCACTTCCTGCAACGAAGCGACGTTGGCGCTCACCTCGACGTGATGGCCGTCGCGGGTAATCGCAGGCACTGACGCCTGCGCCACATCACGCTGACGTCGCAGCACGTGCTGCTTACGCGCAGCTTCCAGCTGTTCGATCTCGGCCAGGTTGGGGTCCAGGTGCAACTCGCCTTTGTCGGCGTCGAGCAGGACCTGTTTGCCGTTGGCCAGCGCCAGCACTTCAGGCCCGACCCCGCACATGGCAGGCAGGCCCAGGGCCCGCGCCAGGATCGCGACATGGCTGGTCGCCCCGCCGCCAACGGTGACAAACCCCAGCACCTTTTGGGTATCGAGGCTGGCGGTTTGCGAAGGCGTCAGTTGCTCGGCGACCAGGATCGCGCGGTCGGGCAGGTCCCAGGCGCGGTCTTGAATACCGAGGATCAGTTTCAGCACGCGCTGACCGACATCCGCCAGGTCCGCCGCCCGTTCGGCCAACAGGGCGTTGCCCAGGCCCTGGAACAGTTGGGCGGTGGCAACCGTGGCGCTGTTCCAGGCAAACGCGGCGCTCTTGCCTTCGGCCAGCAGGCCATCGGCTTGTTCCAGCAGCGTCGGGTCTTCGAGCAATTCCTGATGGGCGCGAAAAATCTCCGCCTGGGCACTGCCTGCCACCTGGGTGTGCAGGGCTTGCAGCGCTTCGTTTGCAGCCAACAGGCCACGCGCCAACGCAGCGCGTTCGAAGGTTTCTCCCGCCCCCTGTTCAGTCACCTTCAGCTCGGGCTCAGCGACCTGGACCACCTGGCCAAACGCCGACCCCGGCGATGCGCAAACGCCTCGCAGCAGCGTCGCCGACGATACCGGCACGGGTGCTTCAAGCTGTGCAGCCGGTGCCGCGATGGCCTCGCCGCAGCCTTCAAGCAACAGCGCGACCAGCGCCTGGATCGCCGCCTCGGCGTCGTCACCGGCCGCACTCACTTGCAAGGTATCGCCCTGTACGGTTTGCAGCGCCATGATCGCCACCAGCGACTTGGCGTTGGCACTCTGGGTCTGCTTGTGCAGGTAAATACTCGCGTTAAAACCTTTCGCCGCCTGTGCCAATACGGCGGCCGGGCGCGCGTGCAAACCGTTGGCGTTGGGCAAGATCAACGGCTTGGAGAAACGTGCATCGCCCTCCTCCTCATCGCCCTCCTCCTCATCGGCCTCCTCTACCCGGTTGCCGGGCGCTACCTGCAACACCGGTTGGCCCAATTCCACCAGGCCGCTTGCCAACGGCGTGAACGGCTCGCCGCTGACCACCAGCATCAAGGTCAGCAAACTGCGCGCGTTGAGCGCCACGTAGTCGGCATCGAATTCGATCAGCGCTTGCCCGGCTTCTACCCGCTGGCCTCCCTCGACCAGGCGGGTGAAGCCCTTGCCGGCCAGGCTCACTGTGTCCAAGCCGATATGCATCAGCACCTGCACGCCGTTGTCGTCGGTGACGCTGACCGCATGCCCACTGTCCTGGATATTGCTGATCACCCCGGCCAGGGGCGCGCACAGGGTCTGCGAGGTGGGATCGATGCACAGGCCGTCGCCGATCATGCGGCTGGCGAACACCGGGTCAGGCACCTTGTCCAGTGCCAGCAGCACGCCGGACAAGGGCGCCAGCAGTTCCAGGGGTTGAGTTGCGGTCATGTCGTCACCTGCTGTTTTGTTCTGTAAAGATCCTTGGGTGGATGCCTATCCCACGGATGACTTATTTCCACCAGTATTCAACCTGCACGCCCACGTTCGACCCATGCCGCGCGGTGCCATAGGCGCCGGTGTCGGACAACGCCGAGCCCGCCGCCAGTTCATTCGCTGCACGCTTGGCCGCTTCGTTCCAGGTCGCATAGGTGTAGTACAAACGCACTTCCGGCCGCGCCCAGAAATCCGGGCCGTTGGGCGACCAGGTCGGAGCGAAGGTAAATTTGCTCAGCTTGCGCGTGCCGCCGGTGGCATCGACCTGATCATGCCCAAGCTCGGTGACCAACTTGAATTGTTCGCTGATCGCATACGCGGGGCGTACGCCGATGGACATCCAGGTCTGGTCCTGGCTGCCGGGGCGAATATCCTTCTGGTACACCGCCTCGATCTGCCCACCAAAACGCGGGGTCACTTGCCAGTCGAAGAACTCCACGGCGCGATAACTTTTGCTGCTGTTATCCAGGAAGGTATTGCCGGTGTAGCCCAGGCCGGTGCCGGGACCTTCGCCGTACTGCAAAGCGAATTTGTTCTTGCCGCCCAGGAAGGGTTTTTGCACATGCTGCGCGGTAAGTGCCCAGCCGCTGTGGGTGTCACGCCCACCGGCCTTTTCGATATGGCTCAAGCCCAGCTCCAGCTCGCCGCCGGGGTTGGTCTTGAAGCCCGCGACGTTGAAGTCGTGACGGGTGGCGTATTCCTTCTGGTACAGGTTGTCCTTGCGCGAAATGGCGTAGCTGTACTTGAGGTCGCCGATCAGCACGTCCTCGATTCCGCCGCCGGTGGCGCTCTGGTTCCAGTAGTAGAAGTCGGAAATATGGATGTCATTGCGTTTGTAGTAACGCCGACCGGCCCACAGCGAACCGCCATTGAGGGCAGGCAGGTTCGACCACTGCACATACATCTGCGGCATGCGCGCCGAGCCGTTGTCTTCGCCCTGGAATTTAAGGGCGCGGTCGTATTGGTTGTACAGCGATGCCATGGCGTCGACGCTGAGCACCGAGCCATCGTCGAGGGTCAGCAGGTCCTGACGCAGTTCCAGTTCGGCGTACTGCTCGCATTCGTTGCCCAGTCGGTATTTGGTTTGCGCCCCCGGCAACTGGAAACACTGCTGCTTGCCACTGCCTGTCGACGTCCCCGCACCGCTGCGCAAGTAACCGGCAAATTCCAGGGCCTGCGCGCCGAATGGCAGGCTCAGGCAGGATGCAACGAGGCCCAGCTTTATTGTTGTTTTCATGAAGCACTCCGATATTTTTATTATGTTTTTTGAGGCAGCTGCTACGGGAGTTCCGGGTTTAGTCCTTCAGGTGCAGCACAAAGGATTCGTACGGGCGCAAAATCACCGTGGCCGTGCGTGGCGGGCAGTCGGGGTAGTTGCTGATCAGCAGGCGTTGCTCGGTCGCTGCGCCGATCACGTCGCCAGGCAGTTGGATCTCACAGGGCTGGCCATAGAAGTTGTTCAGCACCAGCAGGCGCTCGCCGTGGCCTTCGCGCAGGTACGCCCAGACCTGCAAATGGTCTTGCAGCAGTTGGCGGTAACCCCCCTCTTGAATCAGCGGTTCGTGGCGGCGCAGGGCGATCAGTGCGCGGTAGTGATGCAGCACGGAGTCGGGATCGTCGAGCTGGTGTTCAACGTTGATCTGCGCGGCATTCGCCGGGAGGCCGATCCAGGGCTCGCCGGTGCTGAAACCCGCATTCGGCTGCGCGTTCCACTGCATGGGCGTACGGCCGTTGTCGCGGGACTTCTGCATGATCGCCGCCATGCTCGCGGCTTCGGATTCACCGGCATCGCGCTTGAGGCGGAAGATGTTCAAGGTCTCTACATCGCGGTACTGATCGATGCTGTCGAAGCCCGGATTGGTCATGCCCAGTTCTTCGCCCTGGTACACGAACGGCGTGCCCTGGAGGAAGTGCAGCGCGGTGGCAAGCATCTTGGCCGAGACCACGCGATGCTCGCCGTCGTCACCAAACCGCGAGACCACCCGGGGTTGATCGTGGTTACACCAGAACAGCGCGTTCCAGCCGCCACCGGCCTGCATGCCCAGTTGCCAGTCGGAGAGGATCTGCTTGAGTTGCAGGAAGTCGAAGTCAGCCTTCACCCACTTCTGCAGGTTCGGGTAATCGACTTTCAGGTGATGAAAGTTGAAGGTCATCGACAGCTCTTTCGACTCTGGCCGCGAGTAGCGAATGCAATGCTCAAGGCTGGTGGACGACATCTCGCCGACGTTGATCAGGTCATGGCCTTCAAAGACTTCGCGGTGCATCTCCTGCAGGTATTCATGCACGTTCGGGCCGTCGGTGTAGAAGCGGCGCCCGTCGCTGCTGTCTTCGGGGAAGTCGGCGGGCTTGGAGATCAGGTTGATCACATCCAGGCGGAAACCGCCCACGCCCTTGTCACGCCAGAAGCGCATCAACTTGAACACCTCGGCACGCACCTGGGGATTGTCCCAATTGAGGTCGGCCTGGGTGTGGTCGAACAGGTGCAGGAAGTACTGGCCGGTTTGCGCCTCGTATTCCCAGGCCGACCCGCCGAACTTGGATTCCCAGTTGTTCGGCTGGTCGCGCCAGATGTAGAAATCGCGGTAGGGGTTGTCGAGGCTGCTGCGCGCCTGCTGGAACCACTCATGCTCGATGGACGTGTGGTTGACCACAATGTCGAGCATCAGCTTGATGCCACGCTTGGCCGCTTCGCTGATCAACAGGTCGCAGTCGGCCATGGTCCCGTAGCTGGGGTCGATGGCGTAGTAGTCGCTGATGTCGTAGCCGTTGTCCCGTTGCGGCGAGCGCAGGAACGGGGTGATCCACAGGCAATCCACGCCCAGCCATTTGAGGTAGTCGAGTTTGTCCACGATGCCCAGCAGGTCACCGGTGGCGTTACCCGCGTGGCTGTGGAAGCTCTTGGGGTAGATCTGGTAGATCACCGAGTGTTGCCAGTCTTGCATGGTGGGTTCCTTCAGTAGAATTGTGAGCGCGGTCAAATGTGGGAGGGGGCTTGCCCCCGATAGCGGCCGATCAGGCGACGCGATAACCCGGCCGAACAATCTTCATGCTCAACGCACAGGTCAGAACAAACGGCACCACCATCGCGACCACCATCCCAATCACAAACATCGGAATGGCACTCGGCACGATCGAAATAAACCCAGGCAAGCCACCCACCCCGATTGCCGAGGCCTGCACCTTGTTCAGCGACAGGAAAATGCTGCCCAGCGCCGAGCCCACCAGGGCCGCGTAAAACGGAAACTTGAAGCGCAGGTTCACCCCGAACATCGCCGGTTCCGTGATGCCGAAGTAGGCGGAAATCGCCGAGGTCGAAGCCATGCTTTTATCCCGCGCATTGCGGGTGGTGTAGAACACCGCGAGCGCGGCGCTGCCCTGGGCCAGGTTGGACATCACGATCATCGGCCAGATAAAGGTGCCGCCCTGGGTGGAGATCAGTTGCAGGTCCACGGCAAGGAACATGTGGTGCATGCCGGTGATCACCAGCGGCGCATACAGCAGGCCGAAAATCGCTCCGCCGACCATCGGCGCCAGATCAAACAGGGTGACCACACCTTCGGTGATCAGGATGCCGAGGTGACGGGTGACCGGGCCGATGATCGCCAACGCCAGCACGCCGGTGACGACGATGGTGGTGATTGGCACGACCAGCAATTGAATGGCGTTGGGCACGCGAGCGCGCAGCCATTTCTCGATGACGCTCATCACATACGCCGCCATCAGGATCGGCAGGATCTGCCCCTGGTAGCCGACTTTCTCGATCTTGAACCAACCGAAAATATCGAAGTAAGGCAGGCTCTGGCCGTCGAGCCCGGCGACCGCCTTGCCGTAGTTCCAGGCATTGAGCAGATCGGGATGCACCAGCATCAGGCCGAGCACGATGCCGAGGATTTCACTGCCGCCAAAGCGCTTGGCCGCCGACCAGCCCACCAACGCCGGCAGGAACACGAACGAGGTGTTGGCCATCAGGTTGATCAGGCTCCACAGGCCATCCAGGTTCGGGTAGGCCTCCAGCAGCGTCTGGCCCTCGATGAACATGCCCTTGGCGCCCATCAGGTTGTTCACGCCCATCAGCAGGCCGGCGATGATCAGCGCAGGCAGGATCGGCATGAACACATCGGAGAACACCCGCACCAGGCGCTGCATGGCGTTGGTCTTGTCGGCGCCCTTCTTCTTCACGTCGGCGATGGTGGCGGCGGCGAGGCCGGTCTGTTCGCGCAGGGCGGCGTAGACCTTTTCCACTTCGCCGGGGCCGATCACCACCTGGAACAAACCGCCGGTGAAGAACGAGCCCTTGACCAGATCGACCTGGTTCAACGCGCTGTTGTTGACCAGGCGCGGATCCTTGAGCGCCAGGCGCAGGCGGGTCACGCAGTGGGCAGCTTGCTCAAGGTTGTCGCCGCCCCCGAGGTGCTCGAGGATCTCGCGGGCAATGTTGGAGTAGTCGTGGCTCATGCTTGGTTTCCACTTTGATTTTTTTATTTGGGGGGCAGTCATTGGCAGCACGCCGAAGGCAAAAGTACTCGTACAGACGAGTTAAAGCAACAACTCGTCTGTACGAGTTTGATTTTGTTTATTCCCTGTAGGACACCACTGCGCTGCAAGCCTTAGAAATCCTTGGGTCTAATGGACAAACCGCCGCTCTGCCTCTAAGGTTCCTGCCTTGAACGCCAACGCGGCACAGAGCCCTACCCATGAGCAAATACAACCAGATCTATACCGATCTGCTTGCCAGCATCACCACCGAACGCCTGCAACGCGGCACGCGCCTGCCTTCCGAAACCGAATTGATGGACAGCTACCAGGCCAGCCGAGGCACCGTGCGTCGCGCCATCGAGCAGTTGCAGGAGCGAGGGTTTGCGCAAAAGATCCACGGCAAGGGCACCTTCGTGCTCTCGCCCAACCCGATTGAGTTCCAACTCGGCGGCATCGTCAGCTTCCACGAAACCCACGCCGACCTGGGCGATGACGTACTCACCGAAGTGGTCGAATTCACCCAGCTCCCCCTGGAAGGCCCATTGTTGCAACACATCGAGGCCGAACCCGGCAGCCTCATCACACGCATCAAACGGGTACGGCGCATCGGCGGCAAACGGGTGATCCTCGACATCAACCACTTCGTCGCCGACCTGATCCCCGGCCTGGACCAGGCGATTGCCGAACAGTCGATCTACGCCTTCATCGAGCAGACCTTGCAACTGCAGATCAGCTACGCCCAGCGCACCATCGAAGCCCTGCCCCGCAGCAAGGACGACCAGACGCACCTGGACCTCGAAGGGCAAAGCCATGTGATCGTGGTGAGCAACCAGACGTTTTTGCAGGACGGGCGGCAGTTCGAGTACACCGAGTCGCGGCATACGTTGGATAAGTTTTACTTTTCGGATATTGCGCGGCGGTAAACGCAAAAGACCCGATGGACGCAAGTCCAAAGGGTCTTTCAGGTGTTGCGGGGCGATCGGTGTCAACCGGTACAAAACCCTCTAAACCGACAAAAACTCGCGGCTTTCTTCAGGAATACTCCTGGCCCACTGAACTAAAAATGCCGCCAGTTTTTCTTCGATACGGCTCTCAATGGTTCGCAAACGAAGCAAGGGAATATCGCTTTTTTCCAAGATGCTGTTTTTCAGAGCATCGAGCTCAACCTGCTCAGGCTTAGTATGAGAGCTTCCGTCGACCTCGACGACACCCACTGGTTTTTTCCCCACTTCGTAATAGAGCACAAAGTCGCAACTGGCTCCCTGACTCAGGAATTCCAACTCCCGCGAGGTTAAACGCTGATTGTCTTTAGAGGCCACCTGGTTCAGTAGGATCTGGGAGTGAAATACGAGGCCTTGGAACACACTCTGACCCAGCGTCTCACGCAGTATCTGCGCCATGATCTGCTCGGACTTGTACTCCGAATCACTGCGTCTCAACCTGCCATTAAGGCGTTCGAGCGACTGGTCATACTCCTTATAGAGCAAGTCAAAGGCCGAAATCACGGGCGCGCGGTGGAGTTGCCCTTGCTCCGCGTAGTATTCGATATAGCGCACCAGTGCGGCGATATGCCCGTTGTTTGCAGCGAAGACTTCGTCCCCAGTGACCAGTGTGAACCGATTTTTCGCTCTGGATACCGCCACATTGACAATGCGAGGGTCATCCACGAACGCCAGAAGTTTCGGGGTTGCGCTCTTTTTGTCCAGCACAGTGGAAAAGACGATCTCGTCGCACTCACGGCCCTGAAACTTGTGAACCGTGTCCTTGACAAAATCCTCAGGTAAAAGGGTGTCCAAAAGCGTTGCCTGGTTCCTGAACGGGGCAATGAAGCCTCGACCGTCCCCACCCTCCCATGCACTGTCGCCCTCCCTTTCGAGCACAGCCAGAATCGAATCCAGCTCCCTGAGATTGGTGTTGTGGCGGGTATGGTTACCCTTGGCAGTGACCAGCAATGACAACGGTTTTTCTCCACCGTCCTGCGTCATCGGAACCAATTGGTTGTCGTAGAACTGCTGATTGCAGAATTGGATGATTTGCGGATGACAGCGATAGTGTTCTTTCAACAAGGTTATCGGGATCGAATCACTGAACACGCTGGCGCACGAATCGAGCAGGCTGTACTTCTCACAATCGTAGTGCCCCCGATCCTCAGGCGCGGCAATGCCCAGCTTTGCTGGAATGTGCGCCAGCTGCTTGCTATCGCCAACAATAATCAGATTCTTCGCGCAACCGAGTGCCAGTATTCCTGGAACGATGTCCTGCTGCGACGCTTCGTCGATGATGACGTAGTCGAGTACCGTCCCGGACTTGAGCGAATTGACGATCGAATGCGTTCCACTGGCGATAATCGGATAACGTTTCAGGAACTCATCGAATTTATCTTTGCGATAACTCTTGGCGTCGAAGTTTTCAGCACTCGGTTCACACTGATACAAATGTTGCTTGAGGTGCTTCATCGAAGCGTCCGTCAGCTCATCCAGCAGCGCGACGTAATTGCCCCGCTGCAACACTTCTTGATGACTGGCCAGCACCGCTTTTCTTTCCAGCAATGCCTTGTCGTAGTAGTGAAGCTGCAGGCCATAGAAGACTGACTTGCGCTTTGCCCAGTCATCGAATGGTTTCATGCGCAGGATCTTGAAATTGAACAACATCTCGATCCTATCCTTGATGCGCACACGATTGCCTGCAAGGTGTGTCAGGTAAGCCATCAGGTCAGCGGATTTTTGCGGGGTCAGGTTGTACTTGTCTAGAGCGACGGGGTCCTGCACGCCGTTACCCTGCTGCCATTGCTGGAGATAGCCGCGCTCTATCTCCAGCTCACTGATTTCAATCTGCAACTGCGCTACTGCGTTCCGGCGAGACAAAAAGTGCTTGAGCCGCTGCAAGATGCTCTGGATATGCGCCATGGAAGGTGCGGTTTCGGCAATCGCAGTGGGTCGAGGGGTAGGATTGTCGAAGAATGCCTTTCGGTTTTTCTCGTTACCCAACTTCGCGACCAGATAATCGAGCCCGAATTTACCCAGCTTTTCACAGACATTACTGACTGCCGGATTGTTGTTGGAGACCACCGCCACGGTGCTTTCGCGCAACAAAATATTGGCGATGATGTTCAGAATAGTCTGGGTCTTGCCGGTGCCGGGCGGTCCCTCGATCAGACTGACCTGCGAACTGAAAGCCTGTTCGACGGCTTGAAGCTGACTTTCGTTGAGACCAAACGGAAAGATGAAGTTGCCCGTCGACTCCAGCCTGCCATTACGTCCGGAGCAATAGGCATGCAAAGCCGTGTCCGGGCATGCAGGCAAGGCATTCAACTGACGAACTACATTTTCCGCGATCAGTTTGTCGGCGTGCTTCACAGCCTCATCGACCCGTCGATCAGCCACAGCACGGAAATAGTGGAATATCGGCTCGTCCTTGATCTTCGCTGGTGCGATGAACTCGCTGCCATCCATCTTGAACACCTCATGTGCCGCCCTTTCAGAAGACTGCACTACCGCATATTTCTCACCGTAGATCACTGCTCTCTCGACAGTGACCACCACCGCACTCCCCCTTGTCACAAGAAGCTTGTCCAGCACTTCTCGAGTAGGCACGACCTCGCAGTCAACGAGGGGGCGAGAAAATTGCTTGCCGGAGTGAAAGTAACAAATCAGTGAGGGTTGACCCTTCCGATCTTTGCCAATCTCCCACTCTTTGATCTGCCGGGTCCTGTCTTGACCGCATACGTAAATAGAAACCATATATCCCTTATGCAGGCTCTATTGCAGCCTATACACGTCCATGTGCTAAAAGTCAGAATCGAGCGATCCGTCGAAACCAATACCATTTTGACATCATGCCTCGCGCAGGTACCAATTCTCAACTGGAGCGCTGCACAGACAGCTGAATTCTGCGACCAGTAGACATTTCCTACAGATGCAAAAAAGGCGCCTCACGGCGCCCTTTTTGTTCAGCTTATTCCCACTCAATCGTCGCCGGCGGCTTGCTCGACACGTCATAAGTAACGCGCGAAATACCTTCGATCTCATTGATGATACGGCCGCTGACGGTTTCCAGCAGTTCGTACGGCAGGTGCGCCCAACGGGCGGTCATGAAGTCGATGGTTTCCACCGCACGCAGGGCCACGACCCAGGCGTAACGACGGCCATCGCCTACAACGCCTACGGACTTAACCGGCTGGAACACCACGAACGCCTGGCTGACCTTGTGGTACCAGTCGGCCTTGCGCAGTTCTTCGATGAAGATGTGGTCGGCACGACGCAGCAGGTCGGCGTATTCCTTCTTCACTTCACCGAGGATGCGCACGCCCAGGCCCGGGCCTGGGAATGGGTGGCGGTAGACCATGTCGTATGGCAGGCCGAGTTCCAGGCCCAGACGGCGGACTTCGTCCTTGAACAGTTCGCGCAGCGGTTCTACCAGCTTGAGGTTCATTTCCTCAGGCAGGCCACCCACGTTGTGGTGGGACTTGATCACGTGGGCCTTGCCGCTCTTGGCGCCGGCCGACTCGATCACGTCGGGGTAGATGGTGCCCTGGGCCAGGTACTTGATGTTGTCCAGCTTGTTGGACTGGGCATCGAACACGTCGATGAAGGTGCGGCCGATGATCTTGCGCTTCTTCTCCGGGTCGGACTCGCCGGCCAGGTTGTTCAGGAACTGCTCTTCGGCGTTGGCGCGGATCACCTTGACGCCCATGTTCTCGGCGAACATGGCCATTACCTGCTCGCCTTCGTGCAGGCGCAGCAGGCCGTTGTCGACGAACACGCAGGTCAGTTGGTCGCCGATGGCCTTGTGCAGCAGCGCAGCAACCACGGAGGAGTCAACGCCGCCGGACAGGCCGAGCAGCACGTTGTCGGTACCGACCTGGGCGCGTACGTTGGCGATCGCGTCTTCAGCGATTTTCGACGGGGTCCACAGGGCTTCACACTCGCAGATGTCGAGGATGAAGCGCGACAGGATGCGCCCGCCTTGCTTGGTGTGGGTCACTTCCGGGTGGAACTGCACGCCGTAGTAGCGACGCTCGTCGCTGAACATGCCGGCGATCGGACAGCTCGGGGTGCTGGCCAGGATGTGGAAGTCTTCCGGCATCCTGGTGACCTTGTCACCGTGGCTCATCCACACGTCGAGGCCGAACAGGCCGTCGGCGTCGATGTGGTCTTCGATGCCGTCCAGCAGGCGGCTCTTGCCGACCACGTCGACACGGGCATAACCGAATTCACGCAGCTCGGAACCTTCAACCTTGCCGCCCAGTTGCTCGGCCATGGTCTGCATGCCGTAGCAGATACCAAAGACAGGAACACCCAGGTCGAACACGGCTTGCGGGCAACGCGGGCTGTTGGCTTCGTGCACGGACTCGGGGCCACCGGCGAGGATGACGCCTTTCGGTGCGAATTCGCGGATCGCTTCGTCATCCATGTCGAACGGGTGCAGCTCGCAGTACACGCCGATTTCACGCACGCGGCGGGCGATCAGTTGGGTGTACTGGGAACCGAAGTCGAGGATCAGGATGCGGTGGGCGTGAATGTCGAGGGCCATGAAGTCAGTCTCGTCTAATGAATCAGAAACAACTCGGGGCTGAAAGAACAGCCCCGGTTACTTAACGTTTTGCTGGAAGCCTCAACCTACGCGGTAGTTTGGCGCTTCCTTGGTGATCTGCACGTCGTGGACATGGGATTCAGCCATGCCGGCGCCGGTGATCCGTACGAACTCTGGCTTGGTGCGCATTTCTTCGATGTCGGCGCTGCCGGTGTAGCCCATCGAGGAACGCAGGCCGCCCATCAGTTGATGGATGATGGCGCTCAGGGTGCCCTTGTACGGCACACGGCCTTCGATGCCTTCCGGTACGAGCTTCTCGGCGCCTGCCGAGGAGTCCTGGAAGTAACGGTCGGAAGAGCCTTGCGCCTGGGACATGGCGCCCAGCGAACCCATGCCGCGGTAAGCCTTGTAGGAACGGCCCTGGAACAGTTCGATCTCGCCCGGCGCTTCTTCGGTACCGGCGAACATCGAGCCCATCATCACGCAGGAAGCACCGGCAACGATGGCCTTGGACAGGTCACCGGAGAAACGGATGCCACCGTCGGCGATCAACGGTACGCCAGTGCCTTCAAGGGCCGCGGCGACGTTGGCGATGGCGCTGATTTGCGGCACGCCCACACCGGCGACGATACGCGTGGTGCAGATCGAGCCAGGGCCGATACCGACCTTGACCGCATCGGCACCGGCTTCGGCCAGGGCCTTGGCGGCAGCGCCGGTGGCAATGTTGCCGCCGATCACCTGCACGTCAGGGAAGTTCTGCTTGACCCAGCGAACGCGGTCGATCACGCCTTTGGAGTGACCGTGGGCGGTGTCGACCACCACCACATCAACACCGGCAGCCACCAGGGCCGAAACGCGATCACCGGTGTCTTTGCCGGTACCGACCGCAGCGCCGACGCGCAGACGACCTTGGTCATCCTTGCTGGCCAGCGGGTAAGCCTTGGCTTTTTCGATGTCGTTGACGGTCATCATGCCCTTGAGGGCGAATTTGTCGTCGACGATCAGCACGCGCTCGATACGGTGCTTGTGCAGCAGTTCGCGCACGTCGTTCTTGTCGGCGCCTTCCTTGACAGTCACGAGGCGCTCTTTAGGCGTCATCACTTCGCGGACGGTGACTTCGAGACGGTTCTCGAAACGCACGTCACGGGAAGTGACGATGCCGACCAGGTCGCCATCGTGCAGTACCGGAACGCCGGAGATGTTGTGCAGGCGGGTCAGGTCGAACAGGTCACGCACGGTAGCGTCGGCTTCGATGGTGATCGGATCCTTCACCACACCGGCTTCGTAACGCTTGACCTTGCGCACTTCGGCAGCTTGCTGCTCGATGGTCATGTTCTTGTGGATGATGCCGATGCCGCCTTCCTGGGCCATGGCGATTGCCAAACGGGCTTCGGTGACGGTGTCCATGGCGGCGGAAACCAGGGGAATATTCAGCTCGATGCCACGGGTTAGGCGGGTCTTGAGACTGACTTCGTTAGGAAGCACCTCGGAATAACCGGGCACTAGGAGAATGTCGTCGAATGTCAGAGCTTCTTGGCTGATACGCAGCATCGCGGGGGCTCCCGAGCGGGAAAATGGAAGCGCGCCATTATACTCAGACACCCCCCAGGTCTCAATGTAAAACTCTGACATATTTGGGAATAGTGATAGAAGGACTACAGCTCGACTTTGACCCAGCTGATCTTCTGGTCCAGCCAATCGGCGAATTCGTCGATAAAGCTCTGCTTGAACCCCGCCTCCGCCCAGTTGTTGAAGATGAATCCCAGGTTGGAAAACCCGCACGCCTGCAGGAACAGGAAACCGTTGATGTCATCTTCATGCCCACACAGCGGGCAGGTGAAGTTGTCGGTGTGGCCGGGCATCCAGTCTTCCAGGCTTTCGAACAGCGCCTCGCCGACTTCCTTGAGGCATTCCGGGCAGCCGGCTTCTTCGAGAAAGCCCTTGGCCGGCGTATAGATGCAGCGCTTGTAGATGATCTCCAGGCCATTGACCGGCTCGTTGAACGGCAGCGCCTCGGGGTGCAGCACCACGGCGCGGGCGCCGTCGGCCAGGGCATAGGCCATGCGGTTGCCGGTGCGACCACAGGTGGTCAGTTCTTCCTTGACGATGTTCTTGCGCACCAGCCACCGCACGATCGCCCGGGCGCGGGGTTCGTGGACGGGCAAGGTGGAGATTTTCGGGACAAGGATGCTTTGGGAATTCATGGGAGACCTGCGGCGTGGCTTCTGGCCTCATCGCGGACAAGCCCGCGATGAGGCTCGGGAGGACGGCAGCTTAATCCCTGAAGAAATCAGGTCAAGTGCTCAAGTACCGTCCAATCAACGCAATGCCACTGGCCAGCACCAACCACGTCACCAGCCGGACGAAGGCCTCACGGGACATGCGCATGGTCAGCCTGCGCCCACACCACAGCCCCAGGGCCATCGCCGGCAGCAGGCACAGCGCCAACATCAGCAGCGGCCAGTCAGCATACACCCCGGCGATCAGGAACAGGCTCAGGCGCACCACCGTGCTGCAGCTGATCAGCGCGCTTTGGGTGGCGCGCGCCGCGTCCTTGGGCAACCGGCTGTTGAGGTAGATTGCATATAAAAAGCCACCACTGCCGAACAACGCACCGAACAACCCGCCTACGGTGCCCATGGGGAGCGACCAGCCAGCGGCCAGCTGCGTTGGCCGGGTTTTCACCGCCAGGCTGTAGATCGCATAGGCGCTGATAAACAGCCCCATCAGCAGCAGCAACAGGTCCGAATGCAGGTTGAGCAGAAACACCACGCCCAGGGTGCAGCCGATGGCCATGCACGGCAGCAGGCGCAGCAACTCAGCCTTGTTCACGTCACGCCGCGTTTGCAGCAGGCCGCCGAAAGCCGCGACAAAATCCAGCAGCACCAACAGCGGGATGATCTTCGACAGTGGCATAAACACAATCAGGATCGGCCCCGCCACCAGCGCCGTGCCAAAACCGGCGATGCCGAACACGATATAGGCCACCCCCACGCCCAGGCCGATCACCAGCCAATCCATACCACCAAACGACCACTGACTCATCAGCTCAACCGGGTTCATGGGGAATTCCTTGTTGAAGATGACCATCACTTTAGCCATCGGTGAGGGATGCGACTAATATCTTCAAAGCCCTCCACCCATCTCGAAAAGGCATGACGTGTGATCTCCACCCGACAACTGCGTTACTTCGTCGAAATCGCCGACAGCGGCAGCTTCAGTGCCGCCGCCGAACGTTTGTTCGTGGCGCAATCGGCCCTGAGCCGGCAGATCAAGGAGCTGGAAAACCAACTGCAAACCCCGCTGTTCGAACGCACCGCGCGCCAGCCGCGGCTGACCGCCGCCGGTGAAGCCTTCTATCCACGGGCGCGCAACCTGCTGAGCGAATTGCTCAAGGCCAGCCAGATGGCGACCCAAGTGGGCAACGGCGAATTGGGCACGCTGCGCCTCAGCCATTCGAGCACCGTGCCGATGAGCGGGCCTTTACTGCAAGGTATCGGCACCTGGCTGGAGCGCTGCCCTGGGGTGTCGATGGATATCGGCAAACTGTCCTCCGAAGCGCAGTTGGAAGAAATCGCCGACGGTCGCCTGGAAGTCGGGGTGCTGCGTTTACCCGTGCTGCGCCAGCGCGAAGGTGTGCGGGTCATGCCGTTATACAGCGAACCCCTGCTGCTGGCCGTGCCTGTGAGTCATGCGCTGGCACGCAGCCAGGCGCCCATCGAACTGGAGCAACTGAAAGACCAGGCGTTTATCTCGATCCCCCATCCCCAGCGTGGCGGCCTGAGTTATCTGTCGGCCGAACTGTGCATGCGTGCGGGATTTTTCCCCAAGGCCGCGCGAGTAATGTCACGCAAGACCACCCAGTTGCAGTTGATCCAGGCCGGTTTCGGTATAGCCTTGCTGCCAAAGTCCATGCAGGACATCGCTCCCGCCAACGTGTACTTTTTGCCCCTGGCCGACCCGGACTGCCTGAGCACCGTCGCCCTGGCCTGCCAGCAGTCACCGAGCGCGTTGGTGGAGCAGTTCTGTCAAACCCTGCGCGAATGCCTATAAACTGCCGCCCATGATTAAAGATCCCTTTGCCCGCTTGGGCCTGGACCGCGAAGTCCTGACTGTCAGCCAGCTCAACGGCCGCGCGCGGGTGTTGCTGGAAGACGTGTTCACCAATATCTGGGTCGAAGGCGAGATCTCCAACCTCGCCCGCCCGGCCTCCGGCCATGTGTACTTCACCCTCAAGGACAGCGGCGCCCAGGTGCGTTGCGCGCTGTTCCGCAATAACGCCGCGCGGGTTCGCCAGGCGTTGAAGGATGGCCTCGCGGTGAAGGTGCGCGGCAAGGTCTCGCTGTTCGAGGGCCGTGGCGACTACCAGTTGATCCTCGATACCGTGGAGCCGGCCGGTGATGGCGCGTTGCGCCTGGCCTTCGATGCGCTCAAGGAAAAGCTCAGCGCCGAAGGCCTGTTCAGCGCCGAGCGCAAGGTGCCGCTGCCGGCTCACCCGCGCCGCATCGGCATTATCAGTTCGCCCACGGGTGCGGTGATCCGCGACATCATCAGCGTGTTCCGTCGTCGCGCGCCGAACGTCGAGCTGACATTGATCCCTACCGCCGTGCAAGGCCGCGAAGCGATCCCGCAGATTGTGCGGGCGTTGAAGCTGGCGGACGCCCGAGGCTTTGACGCGCTGATCCTGGCCCGTGGCGGCGGTTCGCTGGAAGACCTCTGGTGCTTCAACGAAGAAGCCGTGGCGCGGGCGGTGGATGCTTGCGTGACGCCAATCGTCAGTGCCGTCGGCCATGAAACCGATGTATCGATCAGCGACTTCGTAGCGGACGTGCGCGCCCCCACCCCCTCCGCCGCCGCTGAACTGCTGGCGCCGGACGCCAGCCACCTGGTGCGCCAGGTGGAGAACCTGCACCGCCGCCTGGTGATGCTGATGCGCAATCGCCTGACCCACGACCGCCTGCGCCTGGAAGGCATGGCCCGACGCCTGCGGCACCCCGGCGAACGTCTGCGCCAGCAGGCCCAGCGCCTGGATGACCTGGATATGCGCCTGCGCCGCGCCTTCGAGCGCAGCCTCAATACCCGCCGCGAACGCCTGATCCGCCTGGAAACCCGCCTCGCCGGCCAGCACCCGGGGCGCCAGTTGGCCCTGCTGCGCCAGCGCCTCGACAGCCTTGCCGAACGCCTGCCCCGCGCCATGCGCGAAGGCCTCAAGGCGCGTCGCCTGCAATTGCAGAGCCAGGTGCAGACGTTGCAGGTGGTCAGCCCGCTGGCAACCTTGGGCCGTGGCTACAGCATCCTGCTGGACGAGCGTGGCCAGGCCATCCGCAACGCCGCACAGACCCACACCGGCCAGCGCCTCACCGCGCGCCTCGGTGAAGGTCAATTGCAGGTGCGAGTGGAAGATAACCACCTCACCCCCGTCACCCTTTCGTTATTGGATTGATTGATGCCACGTTTCTTTAGTGTGTTGTTGCTGCTATGCCTCGCCGTTAACGCTCATGCCGACAGCTATATCAGCCGTACCTTGAACAAGCCGGTGCCCGGCGGCGTTGCGGTGGTTGAACTGGGCCCTTCGGCTGCCGCGCCGAAAGCCACGTACCAGGGCAAACCGGTACTGGTGGTGAAGGAGCAGGACAACTGGCTGGCGATTGTCGGCATCCCGCTGACGGTCAAGCCGGGCAACGAGCGCATCAGCAGCGGCGGGCGCAGCCTGCCGTTTATCGTCGGCTACAAGAAATACCCGGAACAGCGCATCACCTTGAAGAACAAAAGCCAGGTCAACCCCGACCCGGCGCAGCTCAAGCGCATCGAGGGCGAGCTGGCCGTGCAGCTCAAGGCCTACCGCAGTTTCAGCCCGAACCTGCCGAGCAACCTGGTGCTGGACAAACCGGTGAACGGGCCGCTGTCGAGCAAGTTTGGCGTGCGCCGTTTCTTCAACGGTGAAGAACGCAACCCCCATTCGGGCCTGGACTTTGCCGTGCCGGCCGGTACACCGATCAAGACGCCGGCGAACGGTAAGGTGATTCTGACCGGCAACTACTTCTTCAATGGCAATACCGTGTTTGTCGACCACGGCCAGGGCTTTATCAGCATGTTCTGCCATATGTCGAAGATCGATGTAAAAGTCGGCGATCAATTGGTGCGCGGTACGGTGGTGGGCAAGGTCGGCTCGACGGGCCGTGCGACCGGGCCGCATATGCATTGGAATATCAGCCTCAATGACGCACGGGTCGATCCTGCGATATTTATCGGCGCCTTCCAGCCCTGATACGCGGCAGCGCATTCAGCCCGGTCTGGACGTTCAAAACCAACGGGTAGACCGGTCACTGACGGCCGCCCTCTTTCAACGACCACTGCGCCGAATTCGACACAGTGCGTCGCCATTTCTGCCTATTTTCGAAGGAACCGTCATCGCTTGACTTGCCACCCACACACCGAATCCCAGGGAGGACAATCCGCTCACAAGGACACATAAAGTAAGTCTTGTGGAGTTTCCTTAATGCATATCTCTGACTTCAGGCCCGCGCCCCCCCAAACCGGTGTTCCACCTGCTCGTCCCGCATCATCTACACCAGCAGCCCAGAACGACAGCCCAGGCCCACAACCCGCCCCCGCCAGGTCTCGTTCGTCCGTACGGGGACTCGCCAGCCTCTCCGCCCCTTACTCGTCGGGCATAAATCCCGCCACTGCCATCCGCAGCCCTCTCTCGAATCACTTCAAGATCGGCGATCTGCAGTTACTGAATGAACAGTACTCCAGCCTCATGGACGAGATGGCCTCACAGCAACGCCAGCGTCCTGATTTCAAAAGCTTTGTGCAGACACGGCTGGCACAGGCGTTTCCTCAACTGAATCCCCTCGACCCGGACAAGGTTTCGCTCAATAGCTATACGTCAAACAACGACGTAGAACAGTTGAAATCCTCCGAGCCGATAATGACTGCCTTGAGCCGCGCGATTCGGGAAATTTATGCCAACCCGAGCAAACAGCTATTCGAGACACCGGGGGTCAGGACCGAATTTGTGACCCGGCCAGCGCCCGATCAGGCAGCCAATGTCCTCCAGCCCACCGCCTCGCTGCACACCATCGCCAGGAGCATTGCCACCGAGTACGCTCAGACGCTTCGGGAATACTGGACTACGCCCCAGCCTTCAGCGAACTCACCCTCGCCACAGGACCAGCTGCTATGGGTCCACAAACATCAACTGTCGACCCTGGCAGCCATCCGCAAGATGGACGGCACGCTGAGCCCGGCCAGTAAAGAGTTGATCGACAACGCGCTGCGCTACCCGTCTCTAGAGGAACGGGAAAGTAAACTGCCTGACGGATCAAGACCCGGTGTGTACCCCATCACCATTGATGACGGCACAGTACAGGGTGCAACCTTCGCCGGTGCGTTCATGATCACCAGCAAGGATGGCTCTTCAGCTTCCCCCCCGACCTGGCCTGCCACCGGTCGGGAGATTAAGCTCAACGACCAGAATGGCCCCGTGGTGCTCTATACCCCCAGCGAAGGTTTCGAGGAGTTCGCAACCCCGGCACTGTTACGCGAAGCACTGGCGCAACGGCTCGACAGCGGCGGGCCGGCCGCTGAGCTGCTGAGGCAAAGCCTGCCGCTTTCGCTGCAAAACCGTGCGTCGCCGCCTACGGGGGATGACTTGATGCTAGGCGTGGCGCCCCTGGCCGGGGATGTGCAGGCAGAGGGGATACATTTGCTGCTCCAGCGCCAGGGTGCGGAAGTCGATGCGTTGATGGCCAGGACATTCACCCCGCAGAGGCCATCAAGCCCCGCACCAACGCTGGGGCCCACGCTCATGACGGCCCTGGATGATGCCGCTGACTGGTCGGCACAAGTCGACGGCAACAACGCCATGCTTGCGCGTAACGAGAAATTGGCCGAGAAAGGCCAGCCGGGCTGGTTGAAAAACCTCAGCCCCGCTCAAGAATTGCTCTACAGCCACTTGGAAGGGAAAGCGACAAAGAGCGCTGAACAACTCGCGCTCCTACTGGAAAACATTCCTTCCTTATCCAGCTTTGCCACGTCGCAAATGAATGAGGCGCTGAAAAAGGCTTACCCCCAGGCCAATGTGGACGCCGATCAACTGATGGTTAAAGTAGTCACCAAGACGCGTTTCCACCTCGGTCGCTCCGGCATTCCACACCCCCCCTCCACGACCACCACCTACCTGCCACTGTCCGACCTGGCCCTGAAAAACCCAAGCCACTGGGAAATGGGCGAAAGCCACAAGCACACCGAAACCACCATGACCCTGGCGCTGCAAGACACCAAGGGCTCACCGGTTCTAGATGATCAGAGGCGGCCGATCACCCTCGATACACAACAACTCAAGCGCCTGGTCAACACTGCGGATGTGGGTGGCGAATACACCAAGCTGCTGGAGACGCGCATGGCACCGGATGCCGAATCGGGGCCGGCGGCTGATTTACACAAGACGTGGAAGGCCAGCAATGCCGACTTGATGGAGAAAGAAGCGTTCCTGGCACAACTCAACCCCGGTGGGTTCCAAGCCGATGCCAGCACCGACAAGACCTTGAAGCGGGGCGTACAGTGGATCAACGCGGTCCTGGATCATCCGGATCCGGCCCAGCGTGCGGAGGTGGATGGACAACCGATTGTTGCCAACACCCTGCTCCAGTTGGGCCAACCGGTTCGCGGCGTGATGGTCATCGGCAATCAAACGGACGCTTCTGTAGTGCTCTATAGCCCCGGAGCCCCCGACGGGCTGGCGTTCAGGGAACTGCCCAACCTGGACGCATTGACGACGTTGTTGGAGAAGAAAGAATGGCAGGCCTATACCCAGAGCAGAAAATCGCCAACGGAAAAGAACGATTTTCAGCAATCCATGGACGCTGCGCGCCGAGTCGCCACCAGTGGAGGCACCGACCTTCTTGCAGCCGTCGAGCTTCTTGACAACGCAAGAAAACGCCTCGCCGGCTCCATAGCCCTAAAGCCGATAGAAACAGACATCCACGATGAATTGTTCACTCAACAGACGCGCCTGCTAATCGATAAAGCCGATTTCCAGTCAACCAGCAGCGCAGAAGTGAACACCGAATCGACGCGTAACAAGATCATGTTCGGCGTGGAGGTGGGCAGTCTGTTTCTGGACCTCATACCGGTCATCGGCCGGGGCATTTCTACCGGGGTGAAGGTGGGCAGCCGGCTCGGTCGAGCGGCACTGAAAGCCATCCAGAGCAATGCCCGGCACTTGCCCGGTGGGCTGCTCACACGCGGCGGCCGGGTCAACCTTTTCGCCGACTTCACCGCGCTTGCATCAGGCCTGCCCAATGTGCCAAGCACGCCTTTGCGTCCGGTATTTCGTGCAGCGGGAACGCCCGTCCCCGCCGCTCCCGTCGCAAGGTCGCTGCTCACCCAGGGAACGCCCCCGCCCGGTCCGACTGTCCCGCCTGCCGTCCCTTCCACCAGCGCGGGCATCAGGGCGTCCCAGGCGGTCCCCAGCCCCGTCGTACATTCCGTTACGCCACCGCGAGACCTGAGCGCCTATTCCGTCCCTGAAAACACACTGAGAGGCGTCAGACCAGACGCCAATGGCATTTATCAAGTGGGAGAAAACTGTTACATCCGCTATACCGACAGCACCGGAATCAACCGTCCCTACCAGATTTATTCTGTGTTCAACGCCAGGCATGGGCGGGTCAGTATTATCGACCCCAAAGTGCCGTCGGATGCCCCCAGCATCTACAAGAATGTGGCGTTCATGGGATCAACCGGGACAGGGGAATGGCGCCTGAGTGAGTTGCCCGGCGCCAAGAGGCACAGAGGACGAACTTCACCACCGGGCGACGAATATATGGATCGCGTGCTCAGTGGCCAAGCGGCCAGAGACTTCGACGGGAACGCGGCCACCACCGGGCAACTGAGGCGTTGGTTCAGGCGTGACGTGCAGGACTTCTTTGCCCGCATGAGTGCGGGTCAACTGCCGGCACGACCTGCCATTCCAGCCATCCCTGAGAATGCGACGTCGGCCCAGCTGATTAAATCGACCTTGGCACCCGCCGATGTCAATGGCCTGGTCATAGGCGAACTTCACCACGAGCCAGGGGGCTACAAGTTCATCATTGAAAACATGGCGAACTTAAAAGCAAACGGAGTCACAACGATCTATCTCGAAAATGCCCCGTACTTCGAGGGCTCTCCAGTGTTCGGCGCCGGCGCCTATCAGCCTCAGGATGCGGGATATGCCTATCCCCGCCCTTACGATTACTCAACCTATGCACCAAACAGTCCGACCCCGTATGACCTCATTCAGGAAGCCGACAAACACGGCATTAAGGTCATAGGGCTCGAACATCCTTACCTCACAGCCCATAGCGATAACTTCGCAGCCAGGGCTGGTAACCAAGGCTACGTCCAAGAGCGCTTGTCAGACTTCAACTACTACGCGACAAAAATCATTGGGAAGACACCACCGGGGGAGAAATGGGTGGCGTTGGTTGGCAACGTGCACATGAATACGGCCGCCGGTGTTCCAGGGGTTGCCGAGTTGAACAAAGGGGTCGGAATCTCGATTATCGAGGCTCCCCAGGGCGCAAAAAGCTTGGCGATCCCCCCAGGCGCGAAAGCCACTACCTCCCCAAGTTTCGCCGATTTACAACCGGATATTGAATTCAAGCAAAACGTTGATGATCTACGACTACCGTAGCAGGCAACCCAGGATGCCGTACCGGCGCTGACGTCGCCGTACGGCAACCACCCATTGCGCACCCACGAAGATGAGCAAAATAAAAACCACAAAAAACCAAAAAACAAACAATAAAAACCTACAAAAATGCAAAACCGTAGATTTTCTATCAATTTTTCTTGAGCGCTTGCCATCTCCTATCCCCCGCGGTTAGGGTTAAATCCATGAAAACCTCTCACACCCTCATCCAGCTTCGCCAGCACCGCAGCCTGTGCCTCGTCAGCGCACGACTGCCAGGCTGAATCGATCTGCCTCGTCTTTACGTTTTATCCCTAAAAACAGTTCTACGGCAGGCCGCCTTTTCTCGGCCCCTACAACAAAGGATTTCCCGATGAGCATGCTCAAAGACCCGTCTTCGAAGTACCGCGCGTTTCCGACCATCGATATTCCGGATCGCACCTGGCCTTCCAAAACCATCACCACCGCGCCGATCTGGTGCAGCTCTGACCTGCGTGATGGCAACCAGTCGCTGATCGAGCCGATGGACGCGGTGAAAAAACTGCGCTTCTGGAAAACCCTGGTTGCCGTCGGCGTGAAGGAAATCGAGGCTTCGTTCCCGGCCGCCTCGCAAACCGACTTCGACTTCGTGCGCACCCTGATCGAAGACAACCACATCCCCGAGGACACCACCATCCAGGTGCTGACCCAGGGCCGTGAAGACTTGATCGCACGCACCTTCGAATCCCTGCGCGGCGCCAAAAAGGCCATCGTGCACCTGTACAACGCCACGTCGCCGTCGTTCCGCCGCATCGTGTTCAACCAGGACAAGGACGGCATCAAGGCCATCGCGGTCAACGCGGCCAAGCTGTTCGTCAAGTACGCCGCCCAGCAGCCGGAAACCCAGTGGACCTTCGAGTACTCGCCGGAGACCTTCAGCGCTACCGAGCTGGAGTTTGCCAAGGAAGTCTGTGATGCGGTGATCGAGGTCTGGAACCCGACGCCTGAGCACAAGATGATCCTCAACCTGCCGGCCACCGTCGAGTGCGCCACGCCGAACATCTATGCCGACCAGATCGAGTGGTTCGGTCGCCATATCAACCGTCGCGACAGCGTGATCATCAGCCTGCACACCCACAACGACCGTGGCACCGGCGTAGCCGCCACCGAGCTGGGCCTGATGGCCGGCGCGGACCGTGTCGAGGGTTGCCTGTTCGGTAACGGCGAGCGTACCGGTAACGTCGACCTCGTCACCGTGGCGTTGAACATGTACACCCAGGGCCTCGACCCGCAGCTGGACTTCTCCGACATCGACGGCGTGCGTAAAGTCGTCGAGGAGTGCAACCAGATCCAGGTTCACCCCCGTCATCCGTACGTCGGCGATCTGGTGCATACCGCCTTCTCCGGCTCTCACCAGGATGCGATCCGCAAGGGCTTCTCCCAACAGAAAGAGGATGCCCTGTGGGAAGTGCCGTACTTGCCGATCGACCCAGCCGACATCGGTCGCAGCTACGAGGCGGTGATCCGCGTGAACAGCCAGTCGGGCAAGGGCGGTATCGCCTACCTGCTGGAGCAGGAATACGACATCAGCTTGCCACGCCGCATGCAGATCGAGTTCAGCCAGGTGGTCCAGGCCGAAACCGACCGTGTGGGCCTGGAGATGACCGCACCGCAGATCTACGCGTTGCTGCAGCGTGAATACCTGCAGGCCAACACCCCGTACGCGCTGGTCAGCCATCGCCTGCAGGAAGAGAACGGCAACAGCTTTGTCGAAGTGGAAGTCTCGGGCAAGGGCCAGGGCGAAACCAACCTGCACTGGAAAGGCAAAGGCAACGGCGCGCTGGAAGCCTTGGTGGCCGGCCTGCCGATTGGGGTGGAGATCATGGACTACAACGAACATGCCATCGGCGCAGGCACCAACGCCAAGGCCGCGGCCTATATCGAGCTGCGTGTGAACGGTGAACGCCCGGTGCATGGCGTGGGAATCGATGAAAACATCACCACGGCGAGCTTCAAGGCACTGTTCAGTGCGCTGAACCGCTCGTTGAGCCAGCAGGAAGCGAAAGCGGCGTAACCTTCGCCGTCATACAGAAGGCCCCTGGGTGAGAACCCTGGGGCCTTTTTTATTGAGTTTCAGATTTGGGTTGCCCCCGATAACGGTCTGTCAGACAAACTGAAAGCTATCGGCATCCAGGTTCGCCGGAAACCTGGTGCGGTACGCCGCCAGTTCAGCCGCGCCCAGGCACACCTGGAACACCCCGTCCGCCTCCCCCGCACTCAGCAGGCTCTCACCCTGGAAATCCAGCACCTGACTATCACCGGTGTAGGCAAAGCCCTTGCCGTCGGTGCCTACTCGATTCACCGCCGCTACGTAGCACAGGTTCTCGATAGCCCGCGCCGGCAACAAGCGGTTCCAATGCTGGCGCCGCGCCCCCGGCCAATTGGCGGTGTACAGCAGCAAGTCAGTGTCCTGGGCATCCCGACTCCACACCGGAAAGCGCAGGTCGTAGCAAATCAGCGGCCGAACACGCCAGCCTTTCAATTCGAACTGCACCTGGCGCTCGCCGGGGGTGTAGTGATTGTGTTCACCGGCCATACGAAACAGATGACGCTTGTCGTAGTGCAACACCTCGCCATCCGGCCGCGCCCACAACAGGCGGTTGCGGTGGCTGCCATCAGCGGCCTGGATGATCACGCTGCCGGTGATCACGGCGTTGTACTTCGCAGCCTGGGCCTGGAGCCACTGATGGGTCGGGCCGTTTTCCGGCTCGGCGAGGGTTTGCGACGCCATGGAGAAACCGGTGGTGAACATTTCCGGCAGCACGATCAGGTCGGCGCCGCGGGCCTGCTCCAGCAGCCCCTCGAAATGCTCGAGGTTGGCCTGGCGGTCGTGCCAGGCCAGGGTGGTCTGGACCAGGGCGATATTCAAGTCAGGCAATGCCGTCAGATCACGCATAGTTTTTCAGCCGCTTGTCGCAGCGTCTCCTCGCGTTTGGCAAAACACAGGCGCACCAGGCGCAGGTCTTGCGGTGGGCTCTGGTAGAACACCGAGACCGGGATGGTCGCCACGCCATGCTCGCGGGTCATCCACAGGGACATGGCGACGTCATCCAGGTCCGGGCGTATTTGTGAGTAATCGACCAACTGGAAGTAGGTGCCGGCCACCCGGGTAAAGCTGAAACGCGACGGTGCCAGCAGGTCGCAGAACAGGTCGCGCTTGGCCTGGTAGAACCCCGGCAGTTCATCGACGTGCTCCGGGTGTTCGGCCATGAAATCGGCCAACGCGAACTGCAACGGGGTCACGCCACAGAAATTGACGTATTGATGCACCTTGCGCAGTTCGGCCGTCAGGGCCGGTGGCGCGACCACGTAGCCGGTTTTCCAGCCGGTGACGTGGTAGGTCTTGCCGAAGGAGCTGACCACGAACGCCCGCGGGTACAGCTCTTCATGGGCCAGCACGCTGACGTGGGGCACGCCGTCGAACACCAGGTGTTCGTAGACCTCGTCGCTGACCAGGTAGATATCGCGGTCGCGGATCAGTTCAGCCAACTGGTCCAGCTCGGCGCGGCTGATCAGCGCGCCGGTTGGGTTGTGCGGGGTATTGAGGATGATCATGCGCGTGCGGGGCGACAGCGCGGCCTTGATCTTCTCGAAGTCCAATGCAAAGCCTTGCAGGCTCAGTTGCACATGCACGCAGCGGCCACCGGCCAGTTCGACCGAGGGCTCATAGCTGTCGTAGCAGGGGTCGAACACAATGACCTCATCGCCAGTGCGAATCACCGCCTGGATCGCGCAGAAGATCGCGGCAGTGGCGCCGGGGGTGATGGTCACTTCACTGTCGGCATTCACCGTGGCGCAATAGCTGCGGGCGATCTTGGTCGCCACTTGCTGGCGCAAGGCCGGCAGGCCGGTCATCGGTGAATATTGGTTGTGCCCGCTGGCAACATGTTTGCCCACGGCATCGAGCAAAGCCTGAGGCCCATTGAAGTCGGGAAACCCCTGGGACAGGTTGAGCGCGCCGGTTTCGGCAGCGAGTTGCGACATGGTGGTGAAAATGGTCGTGCCGACATTTGGCAGCTTGCTGGTGATCATGGGAGCCCCCTTCGGGTGAGCTGCAAGTTTTAAGCTGCAAGCTGCAAGCAGGTCAAGCGACAAACCGCCAGGCACAAAAAAGGGCTCCAACGGAGCCCTCTCTTGCAGCCTGTAACTTACAACGTGAAGCGGCTGCTATTTCTTGTCGCGACGCTTCTTGTCAGCCTTCTTGTGGTGAGTCATCAAACGACGCTTCTTATTCACCTGACGGTCAGTCAATGTGTTCTTGTTGCCTTCGTACGGGTTCTCGCCACCCTTGAACTCGATACGGATCGGCGTACCGACCAGTTTCAAGACACGGCGGTAGGTGTTTTCCAGGTAACGCACGTAGGACTTGGGCACCTTCTCGATCTGGTTACCGTGGATCACGATAATCGGCGGGTTGGCACCACCCAAGTGGGCGTAACGCAGTTTGATCCGGCGGTTGTTGACCATCGGCGGTGCGTGCTCGCCGACGGCGTCTTCGAGGATCTGGGTCAGACGGTTGGTCGGCCAACGGGTCACGGCGGACTTGAACGAGTTCTGTACGGAAGCGTAGAGATTACCCACACCCGTGCCGTGCAGGGCCGAGATAAAGTGGATATCGGCGAACTCGACGAAGAACAGGCGGCGCTGCAGCTCGACCTTGACGAAATCGCGCTCGCTCGGCGTCATGCCGTCCCACTTGTTGATCGCGATAACCAGGGCACGACCGGCTTCGAGGGCAAAACCCAGCAGGTTGAGGTCGTGGTCCACCACGCCTTCGCGGGCGTCCATCACGAAGATCACCACGTTGGCGTCTTTGATCGCCTGCAGGGTTTTCACCACGGAGAACTTTTCAACTTCCTCGTGGATCTTGCCGCGCTTGCGCACACCGGCGGTGTCGATCAGCGTGTACTTCTCGTCGTTACGCTCGAACGGGATGTAGATGCTGTCGCGGGTGGTGCCGGGCTGGTCGTAGACGATTACCCGGTCTTCACCGAGCATGCGGTTGACCAGGGTCGACTTGCCCACGTTCGGGCGGCCGATGATCGCAATCTTGATACCGTCTTTTTCGCTTGGGCCGGGAATGCGCTTGGCTTCCTCGCCTTCGGCAACGATCTCTTCTTCGCCTTCTTCTTCCTCGGCGTCATCCTTCGGGAAGTCGCGCAGGGCGATTTCCAGCATCTGGGTGATGCCGCGACCGTGGGCACCGGCGACCGGGATCGCGTCGCCAAGACCCATCGGGCTGAATTCGGCACGGGCCGCCTCGGGATCGATGTTGTCGATCTTGTTGGCAACCAGATAGGAACGCTTGTTGCGCTTGCGCAGGTGCTCGCCAATCATCTGGTCGGCAGCGGTGTAGCCCGCGCGGGCGTCCACCAGGAACAACACGACATCGGCTTCTTCAATGGCCAGCAGGGACTGCTCGGCCATCTTTTCGTCCATGCCATGCTCATCACCGGAGATACCACCGGTGTCGACAATAATGTAGGAGCGCCCTTGCCACTTTGCCTCACCGTATTGGCGATCACGGGTCAGACCGGACAAGTCGCCGACGATGGCGTCACGAGTCCTGGTCAGGCGGTTGAACAAGGTGGACTTGCCGACGTTAGGTCGGCCCACCAGGGCGATTACGGGAACCATGCGGCTCTCCACTTCGTTATTTCAGAAAATACAAAAGCCGCTGCAAGGCAGCGGCTGGTGCTCGGGGCAGCATATTCAAATGCCGCATGCCCCGCCGAAGCGGGGCCGCCTGGGTTTTACCCCAAGCATAGTCAAACCTTTACTTGATGGTCAGGGCTTCCAGCTTGCCGCTGTTGCCGTAAACATAAAGCATGTTGCCCACCACCAGCGGACGGGCACGCAGGCCGTCGCTGTCGATACGCTCACGACCTACAAAACGACCATCCACCTGGCTCAGCAGGTGCAGGTAGCCTTCGAAGTCGCCGACCGCTACATAGCTGGAGAACACTTCCGGGGCCGACAGTTGACGACGGGCCAGGGAGTCATTGCTCCACAGCGCAGTGGTGGAACGCTCGTCGACACTTTCAACGGTGCCGGACGCCAGGCTTACGTAGACGCTGCCAAACCCTTGGGCGACACCCGCATAACTGGAAGCATCACGCTGCCAGTTCACACGGCCGCTCTGCAGGTCTAGCGCGGCAACGCGGCCCTGGTAAGTGGCGACGTAAAGGGTTTCACCCGACAGCAGCAGGCCACCGTCGATGTCCACTACGCGATCCAGCTCGGAACGACCTTGGGGGATGGCCACACGGGTTTCCCAGGCCGGCACGCCGTTCCTGGTGTCCAGGGCGACTACTTTACCGGTCGACAGACCTGCAACGGCCAGATTGTTGGTCACAACCGGACCACTGGTACCGCGCAAGGTCAGCACCGCCGGGGTGCTGTCGTACAACCAACGCTGTTCGCCGGTGCTGGCGTCCAGGCCGATCACACGGTCATCCTGGGTTTGCACCACGACGATATCGCCGTTGGTGGCAGGCGGTGCGAGGACTTCACTGGTCACGCGAGCGCGCCATTTCTCTTCACCGGTGCTGGAGTCCAGCGCCACGACTTCGCCCTTGAGCGTGCCGAGCATGACCATGCCGTAACCCACGCCTACGGCGCCGGATACAGGCAATTCGAGGTCTTTCTTCCACTTCACGTCGCCGTTCATGCGATCCATGGAGATCACCACGCCGGTTACGTCAGCGGCCACAATGTTGTCACCGTCGATTGCCGGCACCAGCATATTGTAGGTCTCGCCCTGGCCGTCACCGATGGAGCGGCTCCATTGCTTTTGCAGGACGACTTCTTCCTTGAAGCTGGTCAGCTCGGCCGGAGGCAGTTCTTTTTTACTGTTGCTGCTGCAACCCGCGGCCAGAACGGCCAGAGCCAGCAATGCTGCATGTTTCCAACGGATCACGTCATGCATCCCCTTTGGCCAAGTCGTCCAGCTTGATTTGTAAGCCACCGACCGCCGCTTCATCAGACAGCGCCGCCTTGGCTTTCTTGTACGCAGCATTGGCTTCGTCGGTACGACCCAATTGGACCAACAGGTCGCCCTTGAGCTCTTCGCGAGTGGCTACAAATGCCTTGTCCGCATCGCCGTCGAGCAGTTTGAGTGCTTCGTCAGCCTTGTTCTGTGCCGCCAATACCTGGGCCAGGCGCTGACGCGCGATTTCACCCAGGGTCGGGTTGGTCGGCTTGTCGGCGATGGCCTTGAGTTCTGCGGCGGCGTCATCCAGCTTGCCGGTATCGACCGCGACTTTCGCGACGAACAGGCTGCCGTATTGGGCGTAGGTGCTGCCGCCGAATTCGTTCTTCAGCTTGCCGGCCAGGTCTGCAACCTGCGCGGGGTCGGGCTTGCCGTCCGGCGTCAGGGTGGTTTCCAGCAATTGCTGATAAACGATCGAGGCGCCCTGGGACTGGTTGGCCTGATACTTTGTCCAGGCTTGCCAGCCGAACACCACCACTAAAGCCAGCAGACCGCCAGTAACCAGTGGCTTGCCGTTACGCTGCCACCAGTCCTTGAACTCGGCCAACTGCTCATCATCAGTACTCGACACCCCAATACTCCTTAATCGCTAAATTCGGCTGTTCGACAGCTTCAACCCTGCACGACGCAGGTGGCCAAGTGCGCAGCGAGCGCATCAAAGGCAATGTTCTGTTGCTCGCCCTGGCCACGCAGGGGTTTGAAACCTATCACTTGCTGGGCCAACTCGTCATCGCCAAGGATCAGTGCGTACAGGGCACCGCTCTTGTCGGCCTTCTTGAACTGGCTCTTGAAACTGCCTGCGCCGGCATTGACCTGAAGGCGCAGGTTTGGCAACTGGTCACGTACTTTTTCGCTCAGGGCCAGGGCGGCCAGTTCGGCGGCCTCGCCAAAGGCGCACAGGTACACGTCCACCTGACGGGAGATTTCTTCCGGAACCTTCTCCAGGGTTTCCAGCAGCAGGATCAGCCGCTCGATCCCCATGGCGAAGCCCACGCCGGTGGTCGGCTTGCCGCCCATCTGCTCGACCAGGCCGTCGTAACGGCCGCCCGCACACACGGTGCCCTGGGCGCCGAGCTTGTCGGTGACCCACTCGAACACGGTCTTGCTGTAGTAATCGAGGCCACGCACCAGCTTGGTGTTGATCACGAACGGAATGCCGGCCGCGTCCAGACGAGCCTTGAGGCCTTCGAAGTGAATGCGGGATTCGTCGTCCAGGTAATCGGCCATTTTCGGCGCATTGACCAGCACGGCCTGGGTGTCGGCGTTCTTGGTATCGAGGACGCGCAACGGGTTGGTCTTCAGACGACGCTGGCTGTCTTCATCCAACTTGTCCAGATGGGCGGATAGGTACTCGACCAGGGCCACTTTATAGCGGCCGCGGGATTCACTGGTGCCCAGGCTGTTGAGCTCAAGCTTGACCGCGTCGCGGATGCCCAGCAGGCCCCATAGGCGCCACGTCAGCACGATCAGCTCCGCGTCGATGTCCGGGCCGTCGATGTTGAACACTTCCAGGCCGATCTGATGAAACTGGCGATAACGGCCTTTCTGTGGACGTTCGTGACGGAACATCGGGCCGATGTACCACAGTTTCTGCGGCTGGCCAGCACCGGTGAGGCCATGCTCAAGCACGGCGCGCACGCACGCGGCGGTACCTTCCGGACGCAAGGTCAGGGAGTCGCCGTTACGGTCTTCAAAGGTGTACATCTCTTTTTCGACGATGTCGGTCACTTCACCGATGGAGCGCTTGAACAGCTCGGTGAACTCGACGATCGGCATGCGGATCTGCTTGTAACCGTAGTTATCCAGCAGGCGCGCGACAGTACCTTCGAAGTAGCGCCACAACGGCGTTTGCTCCGGCAGGATGTCGTTCATGCCACGAATGGCTTGCAGAGACTTGCTCACATCAAATCCTTAAATTCGTTCAATCAGCCGCGAGCGATCAGCGCTGCGTCAGCCGCGACCTTTTCGGCCGCTTTCTCGCGGATCAGCTTTTCCAGCTCATCCACCAGATTGTCATTCGTTAACTTCTGCGACGGCTTACCGTCGATGTAAATCAGGTTCGGTGTACCGCCGGTCAAGCCCACATGGGCTTCCTTGGCTTCACCCGGGCCGTTGACCACACAACCGATCACTGCAACATCCAAAGGCACCAGCAGGTCTTCGAGGCGCAACTCCAGGTCGTTCATGGTTTTTACCACGTCGAAGTTCTGCCGCGAGCAACTCGGGCAGGCAATGAAGTTGATACCGCGGGAACGCAAACGCAGGGATTTGAGAATGTCGTAGCCGACTTTCACTTCCTCTACCGGGTCTGCCGCCAACGAGATGCGGATAGTATCGCCAATCCCTTCGGCGAGCAGCATACCGAGACCCACCGCAGATTTCACTGTGCCTGAGCGCAAACCGCCGGCTTCGGTGATGCCCAAGTGCAGCGGCTGCACGATTTCCTTGGCCAGCAGGCGGTAGGCTTCCACCGCCATGAACACGTCGGAGGCCTTTACGCTGACCTTGAAGTCCTGGAAGTTCAGGCGTTCGAGGTGTTCAACATGACGCAGTGCAGACTCGACCAGCGCTGCCGGGGTCGGCTCGCCGTACTTCTTTTGCAGGTCTTTTTCCAGGGAACCGGCGTTGACGCCGATGCGGATCGGGATCCCGCGATCACGGGCAGCGTCCACCACGGCACGCACACGGTCTTCACGACCGATGTTGCCCGGGTTGATGCGCAGGCAATCGACACCCAGCTCGGCCACGCGCAGGGCGATCTTGTAGTCGAAGTGAATGTCGGCAACCAACGGCACCTTGACCAGCTGCTTGATGCGACCGAAAGCCTCGGCAGCGTCCATGTCCGGGACGGATACCCGAACGATGTCTACCCCGGCCGCTTCCAGGCGATTGATCTGGGCAACGGTAGCGGCAACGTCATTGGTGTCGCTGTTGGTCATGCTTTGTACCGCGATGGGGGCGTCGCCACCCACCGGCACCGAGCCGACCCAGATCTTGCGCGATACGCGACGTTTGATTGGAGATTCGCCGTGCATGACTATTGTCCCAACTTCAGGCGAGCGGTCTCGCCAGTGGTGAACGGCGCTACGTCTACAGGCTGGCCGTTGTAGGCCACTTGCGCGCCACGGGCGAAGCCCAGACGCAGCGTCAAAGGAGGCTTGCCGCCCAGGTCAAGCGTATCGCCCTTACGCTTGAGACCACTGGCCAGCACTTTGCCGTTGCCATCGGTGACTTGCGTCCAGCAGTCAGCGACGAAGGTAATTTGTACACGCCCGTCACCGGCGATCAACGCAGGGGTGGTGGGTGGTGAAATCGCCGGGGCTGCCGGAGCGGTTGGCGCCGTAGTCGCTGGCGCCGGGGCCGGAGCAGCCGGTGTATGAGCCTGGGCAACCGGAGCCGCGGGCGTATGGGCTGGCGCGGCCGGTGTCACTGGGGCCGGTACGGCGGCGGTCGAGGTGCTTTCCGGCTCGGACGGTTCAGCGGCAGCCGGGGTTTCGGGGGCCGCCTGGCCTTGGGCTACGGCCTGGTCTTCCGGCTCATCCAGCGGATGAATCTGGGTGGTGCCGTCGGCGCTTTCGACTTCGACGTGCTCCATGGCGTTGCTGGTCAGGTCCTTACTGCGCTGGGACGTCTGGTCTTGCCACCAGACGAAACCGCCGCCGATCACGGCGATCAGCAACAACAGGCTGACAATACGCAGGATTGTGTGGGAAACCCGCACCGGCTCTTCGATGCGACCCAGGCCATGCACATTGCTGCCCTGGGAGTCGGTGCCGGTGAACTGGTCGAATTCCTGGACCAACACGGCCTGGTCGATGCCCAGCAACTTGGCGTAGGCGCGGATATAACCACGGGCGAAGGTATGCCCAGGCAGCTTGTCGAATGCGCCGGCCTCAAGGTTGCCCAGGGAGGTGGTGGTCAAATTGAGCTTGAGGGCCACTTCCGCCAGCGACCAACCATTGCTTTCGCGGGCCTGACGCAAGGTGTCGCCTGGGTTTACGCGATTAGCTGCTACAACTTCCGGGTGCGCCGCTTTCATCATTGCTCCGACAGGTATTGCTGATATTCCGGCGTACCGGGATAGAGTCGTTCGAGTTGCTGGCCAAAACGTGCGGCCGTGTCGTGTTCTTCATGAACCGTCGCCAGGCGCACGCCGAGCAATAGACTACGTGCATTTTGCCCGCTGAGCAGGCTAAAACGCTCGTAATAGTCACGTGCCGGCACATAATGCCTGTCTTCGTAGGACAACTCAGCCATTTCGAGCAGCGCTCGTGGCTGATGGCCATTCAAGTGCAGGGCTTTTTCCAGCTGCTGGCGTGCGCTGTCGCGCTGGCCGAGGCGCATCGAGGTCACCCCAAGGTTCTCAAACACCCGCGCGCGCTCAGGATAGAGGGTATCGGTACTGGCTTGCTGGAAATAAAGGGCGGCCTGGTCATAACGCTTTTGCTTGAACAGGAAACTGCCGTAATTGTTCAGCAGTTTCGGATCGGCAGGCCCTGCGGCCAGGGCTTTGTTGAAGTACCGGTCAGCCAGTTCAGGCTCGGCCTGGGCCTGGAACACCAGGGCCAGCGCAGCGTTGGCGTCGGCATCGTCGCTGTCCAGTTCAAGGGCTTTTTTCAACGGCACCTTGGCCTGCTCGCTCATGCCTTGGCGCAGGTAACCCAACCCCAGTTGCACATAGGCAACCCGCGCCTCGTCACGGCCCTTGCCGGTTTGCAAAGGGCTGTCATGGCCCGATGAAACACAACCGGCGGCGAGGCCGGTAACCAGCAAAAGCAGCGCAAGGCGCAAGGGCATAGAGATCCTCTCTCAGATTCGATTCACAGCAATTTGCGGCAGATCGTCGGCGGCGTTCAATTCACGCACGGCGATATAGCGCTCGCTGCGGCGGGTGCGGTCCATCACCTGCCCGACCAACTGACCACAGGCGGCGTCGATGTCTTCACCACGGGTGGTGCGCACGGTGACGTTGTAGCCGGCCTGGTGCAGTTGATCCTGGAAACGGCGAATGGCGTTGTTGCTTGGCCGCTCGTAACCAGAATGTGGGAACGGGTTAAACGGAATCAGGTTGATCTTGCACGGGGTGTTCTTGAGCAGTTCAATCATCTCGACCGCGTGTTCGACCTTGTCGTTAACATCCTTGAGCATGGTGTACTCAATGGTCAGCACACGTTTCTCGCCCAAGGTCGCCATATAACGCTGGCAGGATTCGAGCAGCATCTTAAGCGGATACTTCTTGTTGATCGGCACCAATTGGTTACGCAATGCGTCATTGGGTGCGTGCAGCGACAACGCCAGGGAGACGTCGATGTGCTTGGCCAGCTCATCGATCATCGGGACCACGCCGGAGGTCGACAGGGTCACACGGCGCTTGGAGATGCCGTAGCCCAGGTCGTCCATCATCAGGTGCATGGCTGCGATGACGTTGTCGAAGTTCAGCAGCGGCTCACCCATGCCCATCATCACCACGTTGGTGATGGCACGGTCGACGGTCGCCGGGACGCTGCCAAAGGATTTGTTGGCAATCCACACCTGGCCGATCACTTCGGCGGCAGTAAGGTTGCTATTGAAGCCTTGCTTGCCGGTGGAGCAGAAACTGCAGTCCAGGGCACAGCCTGCCTGGGACGAAACGCACAAGGTGCCGCGCTTGCCCTGGGGAATGTACACGGTCTCGACGCAGCTGCCGGACGCCACGCGCACCACCCACTTACGGGTGCCGTCGCTGGAGATGTCCTCGCTGACCACTTCGGGGCCACGTACTTCAGCAATAGCCTTGAGCTTGTCGCGCAGGGCCTTGCTGACGTTCGTCATGGCGTCGAAATCGTCGACGCCAAAGTGGTGAATCCATTTCATTACCTGACCGGCACGGAAACGCTTCTCCCCGATTGAGTCGAAGAATTTTTCCATTTCCTGTTGAGTCAGACCCAGCAGGTTGGTTTTTACAGTCGATGTCGTCATGGATTCACCCTCACTCTTTAAGCCGATGCTTAGCGAGTGGTTACTTCGGTAGCTGCGAAGAAGTACGAGATTTCGCGAGCAGCAGCGGCTTCGGAGTCCGAACCGTGAACAGCGTTGGCGTCGATGGAGTCAGCGAAGTCAGCACGAATGGTGCCGGCAGCGGCTTCTTTAGGGTTGGTAGCGCCCATCAGCTCACGGTTCAGAGCGATGGCGTTTTCGCCTTCCAGAACCTGAACAACAACAGGACCGGAGATCATGAAGGCAACCAGGTCGCCGAAGAAGCCACGAGCGCTGTGCTCAGCGTAGAAGCCTTCAGCTTCAGCCTTGGACAGTTGCTTGAGTTTCGAAGCTACAACCTTCAGGCCGGCTTTTTCGAAACGAGTGGTGATCTCGCCGATGACGTTTTTTGCAACTGCGTCAGGCTTGATGATGGAGAAAGTACGTTGAACAGCCATGGTGTAACTCCAGAAACGGTAATTTACGAAAAATTAAACCCGCGAATTATACGCGGGTTCTTGGGTATTGCCTAACTGCGTAAGGGAGGCGTCAGTCCTGTTCTTCTTTCCAGGCCGTCTGGATAGCTTCCAGGACCTTTTCGCCACCGCGATCGCGCTCATCATCAAAGCCTGGCAAGGCCATGACCATGTCACGCAAAGCAACAAAATTCAGGGAATAGGGATCCATATCCGGGTTGCCGTCGGCCAACAGGATAGCGATCTCTTGCACATCAACCCATTTAAGACTCATGACACTTCCTTGAATCAGTGCGGCGCTTCGGCCGCATGGTTGAGCGAATATTTCGGAATTTCGACGGTGATGTCTTCAGTCCCGACCCTGGCCTGACAGCTTAGGCGAGAAGTGGCTTCCAGGCCCCAGGCGCGGTCAAGAAAATCCTCTTCCAACTCATCGGCCTCTTCCAGGGTATTGAAGCCTTCGCGAATGATGCAGTGGCAAGTGGTGCAGGCACACACACCACCACAGGCACTTTCGATCTCGATGTGGTTGTCATGGGCAACTTCGAGGATGGACTTGCCGGTCTCAGCCTCAACAACCATACCGTCCGGGCAATGCTCGGCGTGTGGCAGAAAAATGACCTGCGGCATTAATTATTCCTCGATTTCATTCAGGTTGCGCCCGGCCAGTGCGGCTTTCACCGTCTGATCCATGCGGCGGGCGGCAAAGGCGTCAGTGACCTGCGACAAGCGCTTGGTCTGTTGCTCGATGGCGTAACCATCGTTGCCTTTCATCAGTTCGGCCAGTTCCTGCATCTGCAGGTCGATGACCATGCGCTCTTCGGCATCCAGCAGGCGCTCGCCGTCGGCATCCAGGGCGCCCTGCACCGCTTCGAGCAGGCGCTGGGCATCCACTTGTTGCTCGCGCAGTACGCGCGCGACCTTGTCGTCGCCGGCGTATTGGAACGAATCCTTGAGCATCTTGGCGATTTCACCGTCAGTCAGGCCGTAGGACGGCTTGACCTGGATGCTGGCCTCAACGCCGGACGCCAGTTCGCGCGCGGCGACGCTGAGCAAGCCGTCGGCGTCGACCTGGAAGGTCACGCGAATCTTCGCCGCACCCGCGACCATGGCCGGGATGCCGCGCAATTCAAAGCGGGCCAGGGAGCGGCAGTCGCTGATCAGCTCGCGCTCACCTTGCAGCACATGAATCATCATGGCCGTCTGGCCATCTTTGTAGGTGGTGAAGTCCTGGGCGCGCGCGACGGGGATGGTGGTGTTGCGCGGAATCACCTTCTCCATCAGGCCACCCATGGTTTCCAGCCCCAGGGACAGCGGGATGACGTCGAGCAACAGCAATTCGCCGCCATCACGCTTGTTACCGGCCAGGGTATCGGCCTGGATGGCGGCGCCGATGGCGACCACCTGGTCCGGGTCGATTTCCGTCAGCGGCTGGCGACCAAAGGCTTCGGCAACGGCTTCGCGAACCCGCGGCACACGGGTTGAACCGCCGACCATGACCACGGCACCGACGTCTTCCAATTCGATACCGGAGTCACGCACGGCACGACGGCAGGCTTTCAGGCTGCGGGCGATCATCGGTTCGATCAGCGAATCAAAGGCTTCGCGAGTCAGCTTGGCGCACCAACTACCGTAGGAAACGTCAACAGAAACAGCGTCAGTCAGCGCCTCCTTGGCGGCACAGGCCGTTTGCAGCAAGTTACGCTGCTCGCCCGGATCCAGGTCAGCGGACAAGCCGGCGCTGCTGATGATCCAACCCGCGATGGCGTGGTCGAAGTCATCGCCACCCAGGGCTGTATCACCACCGGTAGCCAGTACTTCGAACACGCCGCCAGTCAGGCGCAGGATCGAAATATCAAAAGTGCCACCACCCAGGTCGTAAATAGCGACCAGGCCTTCGGCATGCTGGTCCAGGCCATAGGCCACGGCCGCAGCAGTCGGCTCGTTGAGCAGGCGCAACACGTTCAGGCCGGCGAGTTTCGCCGCGTCCTTGGTGGCCTGGCGCTGTGCATCATCGAAATACGCCGGGACGGTGATCACCGCACCGACCAGTTCGCCACCCAGCGTGGTTTCCGCGCGCTGGCGCAGCACCTTGAGGATATCCGCCGACACTTCCACCGGGCTTTTCGGGCCCTGGACGGTGTCGATGAACGGCATATGGGATTCACCACCGATAAAGCGGTACGGCAGTTGGTCGCCCAATTGCTTGACGTCGGACAGGCCACGACCCATCAAGCGCTTGACCGACAGCACGGTGTTCAAAGGATCGGTAGACGCCGCCAACCTGGCTGACTCACCGACTTCGGTGCGATCAGCGTGATAACGCACGGCGGACGGCAGGATCACCTGGCCGTCAGCGTCGGGCAGCGGCTCGGACAGGCCGCTGCGCAAGGCAGCAACCAGGGAATTGGTGGTACCCAGGTCAATCCCCACCGCCAGGCGACGCTGGTGCGGTTGAGGGCTTTGGCCGGGTTCGGCGATTTGCAGTAGAGCCATGGTAATCAGGTCTTATCTGTCTATCAGGCGCGCATCACGGGCAGCACACTGGGTTAATCGTCGAGGCGCTCTTCCAGCTGGCGCACTTCGTAGGTGAGCTTGTCGAGGAACTGCATGCGCCGCATCAGGCGCTCGGCCTGTTCACGTTGCGCTGCATCATCCCAACAGGCTGCGAAGCTTTCGTTGAGCTCATCCTGGGCAACTTTCAGACGACGCTTGAAGACCGCGACACCCGCCACATCGGCTTCGTCCTGCAGGTCTTCGAGTTCTTCACGCCATTGCATCTGCTGCATCAGGAAGTCCGGGTCGTGCACGGTCACTTCCAGCGGCAACTCGCCACCGTTCATCGCGAGCAGGTAACGCGCGCGTTTAGGAGGGCTTTTGAGCGTCTGATAGGCTTCGTTGAGGCTGGCCGATTGCTCTAACGCCAAGCGTTGCTCACGCTCCGAAGCATCAGCAAAGCGGTCCGGATGCACCCCACGCGCCAATTCTCGGTAACGCGTGGCAAGCTGCTCGAGGTCCAGCCGAAAACTCGGCTGCAGCTCGAATAAAGCGAAATGACAAGGAGTACCCACGAATAGCCTCAGATGTTGAAGCTTTCGCCGCAGCCACATTCACCGCGTACGTTGGGGTTGTTGAACTTGAAGCCTTCGTTCAACCCTTCCTTGACGAAATCGAGCTCGGTGCCGTCCAGGTAGGTCAGGCTTTTAGGGTCGATGATCACTTTCTCGCCGTGACTTTCGAACACCTGATCTTCCGCAACCACCTCGTCGACAAACTCCAGCACGTAGGCAAGGCCAGAGCAGCCTGTGGTGCGAACACCCAGACGAATCCCCTCACCTTTACCGCGCCCATTCAGGGAGCGGCGAATGTGCTGTGCAGCCGCTTCTGTCATGCTGATAGCCATCGTTGACTCCTTACTCGTCGCCAAATGCTTAGATCAAGCCTTTCTTCTGCTTATAGTCGCGAACGGCCGCCTTGATGGCGTCTTCAGCGAGCACGGAGCAGTGGATTTTCACTGGCGGCAGGGCCAGTTCTTCGGCCAGCTGGGTATTGCTGATAGTCACAGCCTCATCCAGGGTCTTGCCTTTCATCCATTCGGTCGCCAGGGAGCTGGAGGCGATGGCCGAACCGCAACCGTAAGTCTTGAACTTGGCGTCTTCGATAACGCCGGCGTCGTTGACCTTGATCTGCAGGCGCATCACATCGCCGCACGCCGGAGCGCCGACCATGCCGGTGCCGACATCAGGATCTTCCGCGTTCATCTTGCCGACGTTGCGCGGGTTTTCGTAGTGGTCGATGACCTTTTCGCTGTAAGCCATGGTACTGAATCCTCACTCATCAGGGCCGCTCTGGAACCCTGTAGAAACGCCTGCGTTTTCCGCCACGTTCCTACAGAGCTGGGGTGGCGGCTTCTATAGTTAGTGTGCCGCCCACTCGATCTTGGAAATATCGACACCGTCTTTGTACATGTCCCACAGTGGCGACAGGACACGCAGCTTGTTGACGGCTTCGCAGACCTTCTGCGCGGCGTAGTCGACTTGCTCTTCGGTGGTGAAGCGGCCGAACGTAAAGCGGATCGAGCTGTGTGCCAGTTCGTCGTTGCGGCCCAGGGCGCGCAATACGTACGAAGGCTCAAGCGAAGCCGAGGTGCAGGCCGAACCGGACGAAACCGCCAGGTCCTTGAGCGCCATGATCAGCGACTCGCCCTCGACATAGTTGAAGCTCAAATTCAGGTTGTGCGGTACACGGGCAGTCATGCTGCCGTTGATGTACAGCTCTTCAAGATTCTCGACCTGCTTGTAGAAGCGATCGCTCAGGGCCTTGATACGTACGTTTTCGGCAGCCATGTCTTCCTTGGCGACGCGGAAGGCTTCGCCCATGCCGACGATCTGGTGGGTCGCCAAGGTGCCCGAACGCATGCCCCGCTCGTGACCGCCGCCGTGCATGGTGGCTTCGATGCGCACACGTGGCTTGCGGCTCACGTACAGGGCGCCGATGCCTTTGGGGCCGTAGGTCTTGTGGGCCGAGAACGACATCAGGTCGACTTTCAGCTTGGACAGATCGATATCGACCTTGCCGGTGGACTGAGCGGCGTCGACGTGCAGCAGGATGCCTTTGGAGCGAGTCAGCTCGCCGATGGCCGCGATGTCGTTGATGGTGCCGATTTCGTTGTTCACGTGGATCACGGAAACCAGGATGGTGTCTTCACGCAGCGCGGCTTCGATCATCGCCGGGGTGACGATACCGTCGGTGGTTGGCTCGAGGTAAGTGACCTCGAAACCTTCACGCTCCAGTTGGCGCATGGTGTCGAGGACAGCCTTGTGCTCAATCTTGGTGGTGATGAGGTGCTTGCCTTTGGTCGCGTAGAAATGCGCCGCGCCCTTGATAGCCAGGTTGTCGGACTCGGTGGCACCGGAGGTCCAGACGATTTCACGCGGATCTGCGCCAACCAGGTCAGCAACCTGGCGACGAGCGTTCTCGACCGCTTCCTCGGCTTTCCAGCCGAAAACGTGGGAACGGGAGGCCGGGTTGCCGAAGTTTCCGTCGACCAGCAGGCACTCGCTCATCTTTTGCGCGACACGCGGATCAACCGGGGTGGTCGCTGAGTAATCAAGGTAAATCGGCAATTTCATGGACTTTCTCCTAAATCAGGCTGGCTGGCGTGCCGTTAGCTCTTCGGCTGTCACTCGACGGCGGACGCTTCGATCTTGTCCAGACGCGGCGCCTTGGTGTTGCAACGGCGCTGGTCCTGACGCTGGGCTACTTCTTGCACCTCACGGCGAGTCACAAGATCAGCCAAGCTGATACCACTCAAAAACTCATGGATCTGCAGGCTCAAGTCACACCACAAGTGGTGCGTCAGGCAGGTGTCGCCGGCGTGGCAGTCACCCAGGCCCTGGCACTTGGTGGCGTCGACGGATTCGTTGACTGCGTCGATCACCTGGGCCACCTGGATGCCCTGCATGTCGCGGGACAGCTGATAGCCGCCGCCCGGCCCACGCACACTGGAGACCAGATTGCTACGGCGCAACTTGGCGAACAGCTGTTCAAGGTAGGACAGGGAAATGCCTTGGCGCTCGGAGATATCGGCCAGGGACACCGGCCCAGTTTGCGCGTGCAGGGCCAAGTCAAGCATGGCGGTCACCGCGTATCGGCCTTTTGTAGTCAGTCTCATGGACAAGTACCAAGGTGTTTCAGAATGGGAGCAAGTATGCGATTCCCGAGTATTTAAGTCAACTATAAGACCTAGTACTTTAGTCAGGATTACCCGTAAAAAGGGCGCGCGAATCATAGCAGGATGGGGCGGGGACGAACAGCGGCAGCGAGGTGATGGCTCGATATCGAGACCAATGGAGATCAAATGTGGGAGGGGGCCTGCCCCCGATAGCGGTGGATCAGTCAATATATTGGGTGACTGACAGATGGCCATCGGGGGCAAGCCCTCTCCCACATGGGCCTAGCAGCAAATTTGAGATCTCAGCCAGCTTTGGTGGCGGGCTCACTCTTGATCTCGGCAAAGTCCTCTTCGCGCAGCTCAGGCAGGTCTTTTGCACAGTAGCTGCTGCCCAACTCCTTCAGCGCGCCGCACATACCGTCCAGCTTGCCGTCCACCGCTTGCAGGTGGTCAAGCAACTGGCCGATGGCGCGCGCGACAGGGTCGGGCATGTCTTCGCTGACACCGTAGGCATCGAAACCGATTTTCTCGGCCATGGCCTTGCGCTTGGCCTCCTGCTCATCGCCCACTTCCGGCTTGACGATGATCCGCCCCGGAATCCCCACCACTGTGGCACCGGCCGGCACCGCCTTGGTCACCACGGCGTTGGAGCCGACCTTGGCACCAGCCCCTACGGTGAACGGACCAAGCACCTTGGCACCCGCGCCCACCACCACGCCATCCTCCAGCGTCGGGTGGCGCTTACCCTTGTTCCAGCTGGTGCCGCCCAATGTCACGCCCTGGTAGAGGGTCACGTCATCACCAATCTCGGCAGTCTCACCAATGACGATGCCCATACCGTGATCGATAAAGAAGCGACGCCCCACCTTGGCACCCGGATGAATCTCGATCCCGGTCAACCAGCGGCCGAAGTTCGACACCAGCCGCGCCAGCCATTTCCAGCCCATATTCCACAAGGCACCGGACAGCCGATGAATCCAGATCGCGTGCATGCCCGGGTAGCAGGTCAGCACTTCAAAGGCGTTGCGCGCCGCCGGATCACGGTGGAAAACACTCTGGATATCTTCTCGCAAACGCTCGAACATTTTTAATCCTTCCGCTTAAGAAGCTCGCCACGGGCCGCTTTCTGGGTTTCCGTGAGGATGCCACGCAATATATTCATTTCCGCTCGACTGACCGAGCTGCGCCCGTACAGGCGGCGCAGGCGCGCCATCAAGTGCCGAGGCTTTTCCGGATCGAGGAATTCGATGGCCACCAGGGTTTGCTCCAGGTGCTCATAGAACCGCTCCAACTCGTCCATGGTGGCCAGTTCGCCACTCTTGGTCGACGCCACTTCATCCTTCTCTACCTTGCTCGGCTGGCCTTCAGCGACCAGCCAGGCCATGCGCACTTCGTAACTCAACACCTGCACCGCTGCCCCGAGGTTCAGCGAACTGAACCCAGGGTCTGATGGAATGTGCACGTGATAATGACATCGTTGCAGCTCTTCATTGGTGAGGCCGGAGTCTTCACGGCCGAATACCAGGGCGATTTCAGCACCGCCGGCCGCCTCTTCCACTACCTTGGTACCGCACTCACGCGGATCCAGCAGCGGCCAGGGGATGCGGCGGTCACGGGCGCTGGTGCCAAGCACCAGGTTGCAGCCGACCAAGGCGTCTTCCAGAGTGGCGACCACCTGGGCTTTTTCCAGGATGTCATTGGCGCCGGATGCGCGGGCATCGGCCTCGTGGTGCGGGAACACGCGCGGCTCGACCAGCATCAGGCGCGTCAGCCCCATGTTTTTCATGGCTCGCGCCACCCCGCCGATATTGCCGGGATGACTGGTATTGACCAAGACGACACGAATGTTTTGCAGCAAGGTAGGCGCTCTCGGACACGGGAAAGGGGAGCAAATCTTACAGAACAGCCTAAGGTTATGCCATGAAAGCTAACGTCGTCCTTCACCTGAAGAAAGTTTCTGCTAGAATGCTCGGCTTTCTTTAACAACCTTAGGTGACACATCCATGCAGCCCATGCTGAATATCGCGCTGCGCGCCGCCCGCAGCGCCAGTGAATTGATCTTCCGCTCCATCGAGCGCCTGGATACCATCAAGGTCGACGAAAAAGACGCCAAGGATTATGTGTCCGAGGTGGATCGCGCCGCTGAACAGAAGATCATCGACGCGCTGCGCAAGGCCTACCCTACCCATGGCATCCTCGGCGAGGAAACCGGCCTGCACAAAGGCAGCGGCGAAGGCGAAGACTACCTCTGGATCATCGACCCACTGGATGGCACCACCAACTTCCTGCGCGGCATCCCCCACTTTGCCGTCAGCATTGCCTGCAAATACCGTGGCCGCCTGGAACACGCTGTAGTACTCGATCCTGTTCGCCAGGAAGAATTCACCGCCAGCCGCGGCCGTGGCGCCCAGCTGAACGGTCGTCGCCTGCGCGTCAGCGGTCGCACCAGCCTGGATGGCGCCCTGCTGGGTACCGGCTTCCCGTTCCGTGACGACCAGATGGACAACCTGGAAAACTACCTGGGCATGTTCCGCGCCCTGGTTGGCCAGACTGCCGGCATCCGTCGCGCTGGCGCGGCCAGCCTGGACCTGGCCTATGTGGCTGCCGGTCGTTTTGATGCGTTCTGGGAGTCGGGCCTGTCCGAGTGGGACATGGCTGCAGGCGCCCTGTTGATCCAAGAGGCCGGCGGCCTGGTGAGCGACTTCACCGGCGGCCATGACTTCCTGGAAAAAGGCCACGTCGTTGCCGGCAACACCAAATGCTTCAAGGCAGTACTGACGGCGATCCAGCCCCACCTGCCGGCTTCGCTGAAGCGCTAAGCGAGCGAGCAAAAAAAAGCACCCTGCGGGGTGCTTTTTTTATGCCTGGGATTTGTTTGGTGTGAGCTTAAATACCAACACCACCACAAATCAAATACAGGAGAAGACTTACTGCTGGTTCTGGCCCAGGACGAGACGTCCTTCCTTGTCGACTGGAATCTGGCCGCCCGGATCACGATCCATGCGCACCGAACCTTCCTTGCCATCCAAGGTGTAACGCACGTCATAGCCGACGACCTTGTCGCTGATGTCGTTGACGGTGTTACAGCGAGTCTGGGTGGTGGTATAGGTATCGCGGTTCTGCATGCCTTCCTGAACCTTGTTACCGGCGTAACCACCACCGACCGCACCGGCCACAGTGGCCAGCTTCTTGCCGTTACCGCCACCGACCTGGTTACCCAACAGGCCACCGGCCAGCGCACCAACCACCGTACCGACGATCTGATGTTGATCCTGCACCGGCTTCTGCCGGGTCACTGCGACGTCCTTGCAGACTTCGCGAGGTGTTTTAATCTGGGTTTTCACCGGCTGCACCGCCAGCACTTGCGCATACTCAGGGCCGCTTTTTACCAGGCTGTAGGTGGCAACAGCACCCCCGGCAGTTACACCGACAGCACCCAATACCGCACCAACCAGTAACGACTTGTTCACGTTGAACCTCCTGACCATCACAAACGGACCGAAAGATCCGCGCTATACCCAGCCTTGGAGCAAAAAAAAAGGCACGAGTTCAATACTCGTGCCCTTTTTGTAACAGCAGATCAACAAGCGCCCATCAAGGACGATCGTCGACCTCCTTGCCAGTGGCGGCAGGAGGGATCAGGTCTTCGCTGTTGAGGTTCAGCCAGATCAGCACCACGTTGGCGATGTAGATCGACGAGTAGGTGCCCGCCAGGACGCCGATGAACAGCGCCAGGGAGAAGCCCCACAGGTTGTCGCCGCCGAAGATCATCAGTGCCGCGATCGCCAGCAAGGTGGAGATCGACGTCGCCATGGTCCGCAGCAGGGTCTGGGTGGTGGAGATGTTGATGTTCTCGATCAGAGACGCCTTGCGCAGTACGCGGAAGTTCTCGCGAACCCGGTCGAATACCACGATGGTGTCGTTGAGGGAGTAACCAATGATCGCCAGCACGGCCGCCAGCACGGTCAGGTCGAAGGTGATCTGGAAGTACGCCAGGATACCCACGGTCACGATCACGTCGTGGATCAGCGACACAATGGCGCCGACACCGAACTTCCACTGAAAGCGGAAAGCCAGGTAGATCATGATGCCGACCAGCGCCATCAGCATGCCGAGACCGCCCTGGTCGCGCAGCTCTTCACCCACTTGCGGGCCCACAAACTCGACGCGCTTGACCGACGCCGGGTTGTCGCCACCCACCTTCTGCAAGGCCTCGGCTACCTGGTGACCCAGTTGCGGGTCTTCGCCAGGCATGCGCACCAGCAGGTCGGTGGTCGCACCGAAGCTCTGCACGATGGCTTCGTGATAGCCGGCCTTGACCAGCTCACTGCGCACCAGGGTGACGTCGGCAGGCTTCTCGTAGGTCAGCTCGATGAGCGTACCGCCGGTGAAGTCCAGACCGTAGTTCAGGCCCTTATGGAACCAGCTGAACAACGCCAGAACGGTAAGGAGCACGGTGACGCCGAACGCAATGTTGCGAACGCCCATGAAGTTGATTGTACGTAACATGGCAGCCCCTTAAATCCACAACTTCTTGAAGTCACGCCCGCCAAAGATCAGGTTGACCATTGCGCGGGTCACCATGATGGCCGTGAACATCGAGGTAAAGATACCGAGGGACATGGTTACCGCAAAACCTTTGACCGGGCCGGTGCCCATGGCAAAGAGAATCCCGCCGACCAGTAATGTGGTCAGGTTGGAGTCGAGGATCGCGGTAAATGCCCGGCCGAAGCCTTCGTTGATTGCACGCTGTACGGTCATGCCGGCGGCGATCTCTTCACGAATCCGCGAGAAGATCAGCACGTTGGCGTCTACCGCCATACCCATGGTGAGTACGATACCGGCGATACCTGGCAAGGTCAGCGTAGCGCCCAGCAGCGACATCAGGGCCAGCAGCATCACCATGTTGCCCGCCAGGGCCACGGTGGCAATGATGCCGAAGAAGCGGTAGATGGCGATGATGAACAGCGACACGAACAGCATGCCCCACAAGGCCGCGTCGATACCCTTGGTGATGTTGTCGGCACCCAGGCTCGGGCCAATGGTACGTTCTTCAGCGAAGTACATCGGCGCAGCCAGGCCACCGGCACGCAGCAACAGGGCCAGCTCCGAGGATTCGCCCTGGCCGTTCAGGCCGGTGATGCGGAACTGAGCACCCAGCGGCGACTGGATGGTCGCCAGGCTGATGATCTTCTTCTCTTCCTTGAAGGTCTGCACCGGTACGTCTTTCTCGACGCCGTTGACCATTTGCTTGGTGTAGGTGGTCACCGGGCGCTGCTCGATGAAGATCACCGCCATGCTGCGACCCACGTTGCTGCGCGTGGCGCGGCTCATCAGTTCGCCGCCGTGGCCATCCAGGCGGATGTTCACTTCAGGGGTACCGTGCTCGCCAAAACCGGCTTTGGCGTCGGTCACCTGGTCACCGGTGATGATCAAGCCACGCTCGATCAGCGCCGGAGGACGGTTGCCTTCACGGAACTCGAACTCTTCGGAAGTTGCACGGGAAGCCCCCGGCTCAGCCGCAAGACGGAACTCCAGGTTGGCGGTTTTACCCAGGATACGCTTGGCTTCAGCGGTGTCCTGCACGCCCGGCAGCTCAACCACGATGCGGTTGGCGCCCTGACGCTGAACAATCGGCTCGGCCACACCCAGCTCGTTGACGCGGTTACGTACCGTGGTCAAGTTCTGCTTGATGGAGTATTCGCGGATTTCCGCGATTTTGGCCGGGCTCATCGCCAGACGCAGCACCGCCTGACCATTCAGGTCGGCCGGTACGATGTCGAAATCGTTGAAGTTCTTGCGGATCAGCGCACGGGCCTGTTCACGGGAGGCCTCGTCAGAGAAGCCCAGCTGGATGGCACCGTTGAGCTGCGGCAGGCTGCGGTAACGCAGCTTCTCTTTACGCAGCAGGCTTTTCACGTCGCCTTCATAGACCTTCAGGCGTGCGTCGAGGGCTTTGTCCATGTCGACTTCCAGCAGGAAGTGCACACCGCCGGACAAGTCCAGACCCAGCTTCATCGGGTGCGCGCCAATGCTGCGCAACCACTGTGGCGTGGTCTGTGCCAGGTTCAGGGCAACGACGTAGTCGTCACCCATGGCCTTGCGTACGACATCTTTTGCCGGCAATTGGTCTTCTTGCTTGGTCAGGCGCAACAACCCGCCCTTCGCACCAGCTGCCAATGTTGCCGCTTTAACCTGGATACCCGCGTCGGCCAGTGCCTTGCTCGCGCGTTCCAGGTCAGCCTGGTTGACCTGCAGCGAAGTGCTGGCGCCAGTGATCTGGATCGCCGGGTCATCAGGGTAAAGATTGGGAGCGGAATAAATAAAACCGATCGCCAGCACCGCCAGGATCAGTACGTATTTCCACAGAGGGTATTTGTTCAGCATCACGCCGCCCGCTTATAACGCGGGGCGCCTTGCGCGCCCCGTCGATTGGTAAAGGTTGGAACTTAGATCGCTTTGAGCGTGCCTTTTGGCAGCGTGGCGGCGATGGCGCCCTTCTGGAACTTCATCTCCACGGTGTCGGAGACTTCCAGAACCACGAAAGCATCGGAAACCTTGGTGATCTTGCCCGCGATACCGCCGGTGGTCACGACTTCGTCGCCTTTCTGCAGGCTGCCCAGCAGGTTCTTCTGCTCTTTGGCACGCTTGGCCTGTGGACGCCAGATCATCAGGTAGAAGATGACCAGGAAGCCGACCAGGAAAATCCACTCGAAACCACCGCCCATAGGGCCGGCAGCAGCAGGCGCAGCGGCGTCAGCCATGGCGTTAGAGATAAAAAAGCTCATTTAGCACTCCAGTTGCAAATAGTGAATCTTAGGGTCGGAAAACTCAGTCCAAGGGCGGCACAGGGAGCCCGCGCTTGGCATAGAAGGCATCGACGAAGGCGGCCAATGTACCCTGTTGAATAGCCTCGCGCAAACCAGCCATCAGGACTTGGTAGTGACGCAAATTGTGGATGGTATTCAACATGCTACCCAGCATTTCCCCGCATTTGTCCAGATGGTGCAGATAAGCACGGGAGAAGTTCTGGCAGGTGTAGCAATCACAGGTGGGATCCAGCGGCGAATCATCATGGCGATGGAACGCGTTACGGATCTTGAGCACGCCTGTATCGATGAACAGATGCCCATTGCGGGCATTACGGGTTGGCATCACGCAATCGAACATGTCCACACCGCGGCGCACACCCTCTACGAGATCTTCTGGTTTGCCAACGCCCATAAGGTAACGAGGTTTGTCAGCGGGCATCAGGCCTGGCAGGTAGTCCAGTACCTTGATCATCTCGTGCTTGGGTTCGCCCACCGACAGACCGCCGATGGCCAGGCCGTCAAAACCGATCTTGTCGAGGCCTTCCAGCGAGCGCTTGCGCAAGCTTTCATGCATGCCGCCCTGGACGATACCGAACAGTGCCGCGGTGTTGTCGCCATGGGCATTCTTCGAACGCTGGGCCCAACGCAGGGACAGCTCCATGGAAATCCGCGCAACGTCCTCATCGGCCGGGTACGGCGTGCATTCGTCGAAAATCATCACGATGTCCGAGCCCAGGTCGCGTTGCACCTGCATGGACTCTTCCGGCCCCATGAAGACCTTGGAACCGTCCACCGGAGAGGCGAAGGTCACGCCCTCCTCCTTGATCTTGCGCATGGCACCCAGGCTGAACACCTGGAAACCACCCGAGTCCGTGAGGATCGGGCCTTGCCACTTCATGAAATCATGCAGGTCGCCATGCTTCTTGATCACTTCAGTGCCTGGGCGCAGCCACAGGTGGAAGGTGTTGCCGAGGATGATCTCGGCGCCGGTGGCGACGATGTCACGCGGCAGCATGCCTTTGACGGTGCCGTAGGTGCCCACGGGCATGAATGCCGGGGTCTCTACCGTACCGCGCGGAAACGTCAGGCGACCGCGACGGGCCTTGCCGTCGGTGGCGAGCAATTCAAACGACATACGACTCATAGTTGTTCCTCTGGGCCGCGCGGCGCCGGATTACGGGTGATAAACATCGCATCACCGTAGCTGAAAAAACGGTATCCATTGTCGATGGCTGCTTTGTACGCCGCCATTGTTTCGGGATAACCCGCGAAGGCCGACACCAGCATCAACAGCGTGGATTCCGGCAAATGGAAGTTGGTCACCAGGCAATCGACCACATGGAACGGCCGGCCTGGGTAAATAAAGATATCGGTGTCGCCACTGAACGGTTTGAGCACGCCATCACGCGCCGCGCTCTCAAGGGAGCGCACGCTGGTGGTGCCCACCGCAACCACCCGCCCGCCGCGCGCCTTGCAAGCGTTAACCGCGTCCACGACGTCCTGGCTGACTTCCAGCCATTCGCTGTGCATATGGTGGTCTTCGATGTTATCCACACGCACCGGCTGAAACGTGCCGGCCCCCACGTGCAGGGTCACATAGGCTGTCTCGACGCCCTTGGCGGCAATCGCATCCAGCAGCAACTGGTCAAAATGCAGCCCGGCAGTCGGCGCGGCAACCGCACCGAGGCGCTGGGAATAGACCGTTTGATAGCGCTCACGGTCCGAGTCTTCGTCGGGGCGGTCGATATAAGGAGGCAATGGCATATGACCGACGCGGTCCAGCAACGGTAAAACCTCTTCGACGAACCGGAGTTCGAACAGCGCATCATGACGCGCCACCATCTCGGCTTCACCGCCACCCTCGATAAGGATGCTCGAACCCGGTTTCGGCGACTTGCTGGAGCGTACATGGGCCAGCACACGATGGCTGTCCAACACTCGCTCCACCAGAATTTCCAGCTTGCCGCCGGATGCTTTCTGGCCAAACAGGCGCGCCGGGATGACCCGGGTATTGTTGAACACCATCAGATCGCCCGGACGCAAATGCTCAAGCAAATCAGTGAATTGACGGTGTGCGAGGATGCCGCTGGCCCCGTCCAGGGTCAGCAGTCGACTGGCGCGACGCTCGGCCAAAGGGTGGCGAGCAATCAGCGAATCAGGGAGTTCAAAAGTAAAGTCAGCAACGCGCATGATGGGGTTCGTCTAGCAGGGCCGGGAAGTCTAGCGGAAATAGTGAAAATAGACCATGAAACGTGATTGACCAACGGTAATCTCATCTCTATACTTCGCCGCCATTGAGCCCTGATGGCGGAATTGGTAGACGCGGCGGATTCAAAATCCGTTTTCGAAAGGAGTGGGAGTTCGAGTCTCCCTCGGGGCACCATCTTAAAAAAAGACCTTGAATTTCAAGGTCTTTTTTTTCGTCTGCAGAAAAGCGCCCTGAGGCCGCGACAGCTCCCAGAGAGCGAGATAGCGCGACTCCCCTTCAATCTCCCATCATAAAGTCCAGCAGGCCCACTCACAGGCCTTGCGAGAACGCTAAAACGCCCATTGGTTACCCCTGGACCCACCCAAAGTACTGCTAGCGCTTCGAGCAGAGATCCTGTTTCCTTTAATGGGCATGGACTCTAGTGCTGAAGCCCCTCCCGAGGCGCCTCTTCGCACTTTTCGAGCGCGCAAAACAAAACCCCATCTGCTCTCGCAAATGGGGTTTCGGAATTTAATCTTGACGATGACCTACTCTCACATGGGGAAACCCCACACTACCATCGGCGATGCATCGTTTCACTACTGAGTTCGGGATGGGATCAGGTGGTTCCAATGCTCTATGGTCGTCAAGAAATTCGGGTACTGAGTCGTGACCAGCTGGCCTCGCTTCAGCAAATTGGGTATGTGACAGCTGTCGGTGTTTTGTGAAATCTCGAACTTTCGGTTCATTGCGTCTTCACACACCGCAATCTGGCCTTTC